>JBKCAB010000741.1:0-2073 GCA_046307935.1 Bacteroidota bacterium
GATTGCATTTGTCAATGTAAATGTAGCCGAGTTATTGCTTGCGGTGTACGTCACGCCATCGATCCAAGTGTACGAATCACAAGCCGTGATCACATCCGTTCCTGTGGTGGAGTTGTTGATCGTCAGGTTCAATGTCACTACCGAGTCACATCCAGCCGCATTTGTAAGTGTGAATGTAGCCGAGTTATTGCTCGCTGTATAGGTAACGCCATCAATCCAAGTGTACGAATCACAAGCCGTGATCACATCTGTTCCTGTATTGGAGTTGTTGATCGTCAGATTCAATGTTACCACAGAGTCACATCCGGCCGCATTTGTGAGAGTGAAAGTAGCCGTGTTGTTGTTCGCAGTATAAGTAACACCATTGATCCAAGTGTAAGCGTCACATGCAGTGATCACGTCTGTTCCTGTGTTTGAGTTGTTGATCGTCAGGTTCAACGTGGCAACAGAGTCACAACCGACGATGTTGGTCAGTGTTTGTGAATACGTGCCTGAAGCGGTGTAAGTTGTACCGTTTGTCCAGGTGTACGAGTTACAAGCCGTGATCGAAGTCGTTGATCCGTTAGAATTGTTGATGATCAAATTCAGTGTAATGATCGAATCACACCCAGCAGCGTTGGTCAATGTCTGCGTGTAAGTTCCGGTCGCTGTATAGGTTTGCGTATTCAGCGTAAATGAATTACAAGCGGTTTGATTGATCGTATTGAAGGTCTTGGCTTTCACTGTTACAGTAGCCGCAGTTCTACCCGGGCTTGGGCATGCACCATTCTGACCCTGTGCATAAACCGTGTAAACTCCCGGTGTTGCCGTTGTTGGTAAGACGCTTGTTCCTACTGTTTCGAATGGTGAACCGGTTCCAATCTGATTACCTCCGGTTGGCGCATCCCACCAAGAGACCGTTGCCGGGTTCGGGAAAGTGTAATCGATCGTAAGCGTAGCAACTCCGGCACCTAATGGGAATGTAGCTTCTGCCCCTGCGTTGTCGTTAAAGTAATCGAAGTAATGTAAAGTAACAGTACCACCGGCTGTGTTCACCGAGCCTACAGGGATCGCTGCTATATAATTAAGAGTTCCTGCGAAATCAAGGGTAGATCCTGAAGTATAATTGTTCGCAACGGCGCCTGAAAGGCCCAGGCTAACATCTGATTGCCAAGAGTTCCCGGTAACCTGTATTCCGTTGTAGCCTAACGTTACTCCGGTAACAACTGCTCCTGCTGGCAGCGCAGCCATGGTTCCTGTTGCAAATGGATTCGGAGAGGCTGAAACAGACGTTATAAAGGCTGAAGAGCTAAATTCTGTTGGCTGTGAAGCCACATTGAATGCAACAACCTGCGATCCGGATGATGTCGTACTTAGATTAGCCGATGCTGTAACGGTTGCACTTGTTGCATCTTGACAGACAGACGCATTGGTAACTGTAGGATTCGTGATCGTTGTGGACGGTTGTGTAATGTTAAGTGTTATTGGTTCGCTAGTAATGTTGTTGGCATCTTTTACAAGAAGCGTGTAAGTACCTGCCGTCAAGTTAGCAGGAATGGTTCCAAATGCACCGCCATCAATGGAGTAACTGAACGGCGCTGTCCCACAAGAACTGGAGACAAGACTGAATGAACCGTCATTTCCACTATTACAAGACACATTGATCGGAGAGATAGTTACAAGGAATGGATCCACTGTTACCACAACAGAGCTCAATGCATTACACAATCCGTCAACACCAGCCACATCGTAGGTATAAGTTCCCGGAGATGTAGGAGTTACGGTTTGAGAAGCCCCTGTCGCTGAAACAAGTCCGCTTCCAGCCTGTGCATTCGTCCACGTGTATGTATAGTTCTGAAGTGGAGTTGCATTTGAATTGACCACATTTAAGTTGATCGAGGAACCGATGCAGATCGTGGAGTTGTCCACTGATGAGGTTATTCCATCTGCTGGAGCAACGGTAACAAGAACTGCTGTACGATCGGATTCACATCCCGTTGAGGTGTTCAACTCAGAAACATAGAATGTGGTGGTCGACGAAACAGGGTTCAAATAAGAAGCACTTGTACTGGTCTGTAGAGCAGTGCCTCCAGC
>JBKCAB010000742.1:0-2359 GCA_046307935.1 Bacteroidota bacterium
GCATCTTTAACGATTGCATCTCGTTCAGCACGCGCCTCCTTCAACAGATTTTCGTTCTGTGCATGAAGGGCTTTCATTTCAGACTTGGTCTTTTCGGCAAGCTCCAATGAATCAGCGATCTTCTGCTCACGCTCGTTCACAGCATTCAAGATCGGTTTCCACGCATATTTCCTTAGGAGGAACAACAGGGCGAGGAAGATCAAAGATTGCCAGAAGAACAAACCTACCGAGAACTCATTCAATAACTTTTCCATATACTTCGATCAAATAAAACTTCATTAAAAATCCGAACAAGGATACCAACCGTATCCTTGCCGGATCAACATGCATTACACTGCGAACAACGCAGCAAATCCAATACCTTCAATAAGCGCTGCTGCGATCAGCATGGCTGTTTGAATCTTGTTTGTAGCTTCTGGCTGACGAGCGATCGCTTCCATTGCTGAGCCACCGATACGACCGATACCGATACCTGCACCGATCACAACCAAACCTGCACCTACAATTGCTGGAATTTCCATGATGTTTGTTATTTAGGGTTAATGATTACTAATTAATGATGTTCATCGTGCTCTTCTACGGCAAATCCGAAGTAAAGCGCAGTAAGCATCGTGAAAATATAAGCCTGTAAAAAGGCAACTAACAATTCAATAATATTCAAAAACAAAGTAAGCCCTAAGAAAGCACCTTTCGCTCCCCAGTTTTGAAACACGAACAATAAGCTGATCAGTGAACCAAGGACGATGTGCCCGGCAAGCATGTTCGCATAAAGACGTATCATTAGAGCGAAAGGCTTAATGAAGACCCCTAACAATTCGATCGGTGCCAGGATCACTTTCATTGGAGCAGGTACACCCGGCATCCAGAAAATGTGCTTCCAGTAATTGGCATTTGCCGTAGTTTGCGTGATCAGGAAGGTCATGATCGCAAGTGTAAAAGTTACCGCGATGTTACCCGTCACGTTAATCCCCAGCGGAGTCATTCCCACGAGGTTGAGGAACCAGATGAAGAAGAATACGGTCAGCAGATAGATCATATAACGCTTGTAGTGCTTCTCACCGATGTTTGGAATAGCGATATCATCCCGAATGAAAAGGATCAACGGCTCCATGAACTTTGCCGCTCCGGATGGTGCAAGGCTGTTCGCGTATGATTTTGCGATACTTTTAAAAAGGAAAAATATGAGAATTGCCATCAGGATAGTGGCAAAGACGCTTTTGGTGATGGAAAGATCGAGCGGAGCAGCAACTGTCGGATGACCGTGACCATCCATCTTCAGGTCTCCTGTGGCATCTGTACGGTAGATCTTGTCGTGAAACAAGGCATAATGTTTTCCATTGGATTCCACCACCTCATGACCATGATGAAACTTCGACGACATAAAAAAGTGTAAGCCTTCATCCCAAAGAATCACCGGAAGTGGAAATCCATAATGTGCATTGGTTGAGTTATCTGAAAAAACATGAAAATCGTGCACATCTTTGGTGTGATGCTTCACGTATTCGCTCATCTCAGCTCTTTTCGCGTCTTCAGCGGATAATTCCGTTTTTTGGGCTTGTTCTTGATGTTTATCTTCACTTGCAAACACCATGTTTGAACTGAATAAAAGAACAGATGCGAATAAAGCGAGTAACGTTTGCATAGATCGGCTACCTAGTGTTTAAAAACGCCGCAAAAGTACATATAAATTTAGAATGGCTTAACGAAGAATTCAATAATTTTTTCCTTCTACGGAAGCTAAGCATTCAATCGTTTAATAACTGCCCTGGTTTCGTAAAAAAGACACACGGAATAAGGTGCAAAAAAGGCAAAGAACTGGGCGCTTTTTAATCCCGATACTGTTTTGAAGTCAGTGTAGAGAAAGAAAAGAAAAAACATGAACTTAATTATGCTAAAGCCTAAAAAAGCATTGCCTAGATGGGGTAGCACCTTGTTCTCGAACAGCTCAACGAGCACAAAAAAAACGATCGCAAATGTCAGATTGAATGCGTACGCTTTTAGTATGAATGCACGGAAAGAACCGATGCCAAGCCAGGAATAGATGCCGAATTGAACGATCAAGAGGATTAGGAGGATCACTGTCAACCTCAAGGTGAAGTCGATGATCCTAACGATCTTTTTTCTCCTCATCATTTATCCGGTTTAACTGTTTCAGGACGTTGTACAAAGCAACTGCGACGGAAAAAAGGGTCAACCCTATCGTGAACCACCGCTTATCGGAGGGAAATTTTTGATCCAAAAACTTGCCCAGGTATGCGCCTAAAAAGATCGTAATACCCATTTGGAGACCGATGCCGGATAATCGTGCAAACCTGGAACGAGACTCCGCTCCTTTGCGATCAGGCATACTCAGTAGTTT
>JBKCAB010000743.1:0-3617 GCA_046307935.1 Bacteroidota bacterium
TCGTGTGCATTACTGTCTTTATTGCTTTTCTTTTGAAAAATCTATTCAGGTACGGAGCGATATGGCACCAGTCTGAGTTGCGCATGGCGGTCGTAAGAGATCTCAGGGCAAAGCTTTTTGAGAAATCATTGAGAATGCCACTGTCATTTTTTACCAATGAACGGAAAGGTGATCTTATGTCGCGCATGAACAGTGATGTCGGTGAGATCGAAATTGCCGTAGTGAGCGTCCTCGAGCTCATCTTCCGGGAACCAATCGCTATTCTAATCAACGTAGCCACGCTGATCTATCTGAGTCCACAGCTCACACTCGCCTCACTCATTCTACTGCCCGTTTCGGCATTCGTTATTTCCAGGATTGGAAAAAGCCTGAAACGCACAGCAAAAAAAGGCCAGGAACAAATGGGTGTGCTATTCTCCACCATCGAAGAAAGTATCGGAGGTATCAGGGTAATTAAATCATTCAACGCCACCGATCAGGTACTTTCCACTTTCCGAAAGATCAACCTGCACCATCAGCAACTCATTACCAAGGCTTTCCGTAAAAGGGATCTTTCGCCCGTGTTGAACGAAACTCTTGGCGCAGGTGTCATGCTGGCTCTTCTTTGGTTCGGAGGTTCAATGATATTGGATGTGCGCAATGACAGCACCTTGACAGGGGAAAAATTCTTGACCTTTATCGTTGTTTTCAGTCAACTGCTGCGACCGATACAAGGAATATCCACCAGCCTGGCTAACCTGAACAAAGCACGTGCTTCTCAGGACAGGATCAATGAGATTCTCCATGCCGACGAAAAGATCCTTGAGCAAAAACAACCCGTGAAGCTAGAAAAGCTCAGCGAGGCGATCCGATATGAACACGTGTCTTTTAAATACGGAGAACAATTTGTCTTGCGCGATATCTCACTGGAGCTGAAAAAAGGGAAGAAGATCGCCCTGGTTGGTGAGTCGGGCAGTGGGAAATCGACCTTGGCAGACCTCCTTCCACGCTTCTATGACGCCACTGAAGGGAGGATCTGTTTCGACGAAATACCCATCACTTCTGTTGCGCTCAGCGACCTAAGGGACCGCATCGGGATCGTATCTCAGGAATCAGTGCTATTCAACTGTTCAATTAGAGAAAATATCGCGTTTGGTATGCCTGAAGCCACAGAGGAAGCGATCATCGCAGCAGCAAAAGTGGCCAATGCGCATGACTTCATTATCCGTATGGAAAAAGGCTACGACACGAATGTTGGGGAGCGCGGCAACAAACTCTCCGGAGGCCAAAAACAACGCATCAGCATTGCACGGGCAGTTTTAAAAGACCCTGAGATCCTCATTCTGGATGAAGCTACATCTGCATTGGACACCGAATCTGAAAAGCTTGTGCAAGAGGCCCTTGAAAAAGTCATGACAGACCGAACCGCCTTGATCATCGCTCACCGATTGAGTACGGTAAGGAATGCTGATCAGATCATCGTTCTTTCAGAAGGCAGAATAATAGAGAAGGGAACGCACAAAGCGCTTCTGGCAGCCGAAGGCGTATATTATAATCTCTGCTCGCTGCAGGGAATCCGTGACTAATTCCCAAAATCAATATACTTCTCCGGATCAAGTGCGATCTGATTGTGCCACAATTCAAAATGAAGATGCGGTCCACTGGAGTTCTCACCCGTATTTCCTACTATGGCGATGGGATCGTTCATCTGCACTTTTTGACCCGACCTCTTCAGTACCGCTTTATTGTGCTTATAGATCGAAATGTAACTGTTGGCATGCTCAATAACAAGGATGTAACCGTCTTTTTGTGTGTATCCTGAATAAATGACTGTTCCTGCCAAACAAGAAAGGACCGTGCGGCCTTTTACGGTGACAATGTCTACCCCGGCGTGATCAAGTCCCGTAAACCGCTGACTGATCGTGCCCTTTACAGGGGATGCAAAAAATGGTACAGAGTTGTCACGCTTACGCACTTTTCCCGTCCGAAGATCACTACGGACTTTAGCCGACAACTCTTTTTCGGTCGCAGTTTCTTCCGTTTCAAGATCATCTATGGCGCCGAATGCTTCCGGTACTGTCGCATCAGCTGCATCTTTAATGACCTGACCATTTAAGATCGTTTTCAGTGTCTGCAGGTACTTATCCTGAGCTGACAGACGTGTATTCAACTGGCGTATTTTCAGATTTTGTTCCTCCAATCGCTGCCGTTCGATCGTTATATCGTTTCGCGTAAAGTAGAATGAGAGCGGGCCTTTAAGGATCAGTAAACCAGAGAGCCCCATTATCAACAGCAACAGGATGAGCAGCAATGACAACAGCTGAATCCGTTTGGCGCGAAACGTCCAGTGAACACCAAAGCTGGTTGGATCTGAAGCTGTATACTTGACCTTTTGGGTGAAAAAATGCCGTATTTTAGAGAGCCATTTCAATGACAGCAAAACTGGAGAAAATTACAAGCACACGCAAATATTCTGCGATCAAATCGTTAAAATACCCTAATTTACCAATTTGGGTTGGTCTTTGAGCAACCAAAACACAACTTCAGCTGTTATATTTACGTCTTGTAGATAGAGGATGTTCAGGGCTTTTGTCATATTGATTGTGTTAATTCCGATTGCGGGGTTGGCTCAGCTTATCACCAATACGGCGCAATCACCGAACTCACTCGTGCAGAATGTGCTACTTGGACCGGGAGTAACCGTATCCAATATCCTCTACAATGGAAATCCGGGGGCTATTGGTTTTTTTGATGGCTCCGCTACAAACCTTGGTATTGAATCCGGTATTGTCATGACAACCGGAACTGTTGTTAACAATGGTAGTGGTCCACACGGACCAAACAATCTTGCCAATTCAGGTATAGATAACGGAACACCGGGATCAGGACTACTATCAGCTCAGATCGGCGGAGCCACCACCTTCAATGCCACTACACTTGAATTCGATTTCGTACCTTATTCCGATACCGTTCGGTTCAAGTATGTCTTCGGTTCAGAGGAGTATCCTGAATTTGCTCCACCCAACAATACTGGATTCAACGACATTTTTGGATTTTTCATATCTGGTCCGGGAATATCCGGTCTACAGAACATTGCCCAACTTCCGGGTGGAGGAGGCATTGTCTCGATAAATAATGTAAACGCGATAACCAACTCAGCTTATTTCATCAACAATGGTGACGGTAACTCTGCTCCACAGAATGGATCTCCAGTTTTTATTCAATATGACGGATTCACAAAAGTGCTTGAGGCTGTTGCGAAAGTTCAGTGTGGTCAGACTTATCATCTGATCCTCTCGATTGCCGATGTTGGTGACGGTTTCTACGATTCCGGGATTTTCCTTCAGGCCAATAGTCTCAGCTCTAAAACACCTGTGGATATCAGTTTCGAGGTAGATCCGGAGAATCCCTTGGACCCGAACCTGATGTCGGAGGGATGCGCAGGAGCGACCATTTTTCTGGAGCGCGGGAACAATAGTCTCTCCACAGCACTCACTATCCCAATAAATGTGACAGGAACTGCAACTGAGGGTGTTGATTTTTCCGATATTCCGTCATCGGTCACATTCAACCCGGGACAAACAAACATTCAATTCTCGCTCGACGCATTTGCAGATACATTTACCGAAGGAGTGGAA
>JBKCAB010000744.1:0-2663 GCA_046307935.1 Bacteroidota bacterium
GAATGAAGGCTTGGTATTTGAGCAGCAATATACTCGGGATGAATGGTGTTGCCTGAAATTAAGAAAAGATAAAAAGTCCGCATGAGATACATTGTTACAACTTTGGCGCTGATCCTCTCGTTCACTGGAATTTCGCAAGAAACTTATTCAACTAATCGGGAGAAATTCGTGAAAGAGTTTCAGAAAGCGCTTACTGAATATGGTAAAGGTGAATTTCATGATTTTGCAAAGAAGGATCTTCCGGCAATTCTTTTAGAAAGTGCTGATTTCCCGGAGAACTACTTCGTTAAAATGGTGGAAACCTGCAACCTGATGGCTTCAAAAAACCTGAAACCCTACCCTGAGCTCTATCACTATGTGTTCTCTGTATATTCATTGGTTAAAGGGAGGCAGAGCAATGCGAGCTTTCAGGCCTGGCACAGCTCAGTAGAGAAGCTGCTTGACAATCGCAACATAAAGAAATTTGAGGACTTTATTGATCTTTCGGCAGGTTTCTTTTCAGAGCGAAGAATTGCCGAATCGTCCAATTTTAAGTGGTTCTACGAGGGAGGTAGCTATTCATTCGAATATACCGACAAACCTTTTATTAAATGCACCGGTGGAAACCTGGTCTGCAGAGTAGATAACAAGAAAGCAGATTCACGCAAGGATAACAAATACATCGATAGCCTGGTGGTATACAGTACCGCTGGAACCTACGATCCGGTGCTCAAAAAATGGGATGGTGACGGGGGGACTATTACCTGGGAAAAGGTTGGTTTGAAGAAGGATGAATGTTCCGCTGCGATCAACGGTTACAGCGTTTCGTGTAAGACATCTAATTTCAACGCAGATTCTGTTTTACTCACCACGAAGTATTTTACAAAGCCAATTTTAGGCAACATGTCAGATCGGGCTTTTACCATCAATAGAGAGGAGGATAAGATCTATCCGCAGTTCCTCTCTTTTGAAAAACGGTTGAAGATCAAGAATATCCGGGAGGGAGTAGATTATGACGGAGGCTTTGCCATGCAGGGAGCCAGTTTTGTGGGTCAGGGAACACTAAAGGATCCGGCCAGGGTTATCTTGTACAGAAATCAGGAACCTTTCATTCGGGTAAGTGCACAGCTAATTGATATTTCGCAGAAAAGGATTTTCAGTTTGAACTCTGTGACGGCATTGTACTTGAATACCGGAGACTCCATTACTCATCCAGGTCTTGAATTTTCTTATGACTATGAAAAGAAGTTGGTTGAGCTCAGTCGGACAAAGGTGGGTATCGGTCAGTCACCTTTCACAGATTCGTATCATATGTTGGATATCTATGTGGCCAAGATCTCCTGGAACACCACAGAACAAGACATTCTTTTTACCTACGAATTCGGCACATCCCAAGAACAGCGTGTTGCCAGATTCGAGTCGCGGAGTTATTTTGATTCAAAGCTCTACGATCAATTGCAGGGATTAGAAACCGTTCATCCGCTTGTTTCAATTCATCAGTATTGTTATAAATACGATGAATACATCTTGCCGGAGGGAAAAGTGGCATCTGCCATGGGCAAGACGATCGAACAAGTAAAACCTTTGCTGCTGGAACTGTCCAATTACGGCTTTATCAGCTACGACACAGAAGCAAAGATGATCACGGTGAATCGAAAAACCGAAAATTTCGTGCTGGGTAAGGTTGGTAAGCGCGATTATGACAATATCAATTTCGTTTCAGATCTAAGGCCAAAGGAGCTCAAAGGATATACGGAGGATCAAATCAAGGAGGACAAGAACCTTCAGCAACTCCAAAAGCAGTTCAAACAACAAAGTGAAGAACGTAGAATGTTGACCTACTTTGGAAAGATGAATCTCGGAACATTGGAGATCAAGCTCAATGCGGTGGATTACGTCAAAATTTCCGAGGCGCAGAACACAACGGTATTTCCTGACCAAAGCTTGGTGTCAATAAAGGAGAACCGAAATTTTGAATTTCAGGGTTGGGTCAATGCGGGAAAAATGGAGATCAATACGCTTTCGGCCAATTACAATTATCGCGATCACAAGATCAATGTGTTGAATAGTGACGCATCGGTATTTAGGGTGCTGCCACAGAGAGAAACCGACGGTAACCGTCCGGTGGCTATGTCCAGCTCAATGCGTGGAGTGAGAGGAGAACTTTTTGTCGATGATCCCAGCAATCGTAGTGGGCAGAACAAAAAGATCACGGAATTCCCAAAACTTAAAACTGCCAAACCTGCGTTCGTTTTTTACAATGATCCACAGATCTTTCGCGGAGCCTACGACAGTTCAAGGTTCTACTACACCATTTTACCTTTCGAGCTGGATAGCCTCGATAATTTTAGTGATAAAAGTTTGCGATTGAAAGGAGAACTAACTTCAGCAGGTATTTTCCCGAAGATCACAGAAGATCTGAAAATCATGCCGGATTACTCATTCGGATTCAGTACGACAGCTCCTGCCGGAGGATACGAATTCTACGGAATGGCTGCAAAATACGATAACAAGATCTTACTTTCGAACAGTGGACTTCAGGGTGCGGGAACGATCAATTTTGTTCAATCGACATCGATAGCACGGGAGTTGTTCACTTTCCTTCCGGATTCTACTATCGGTATTGTTAAGTTTACGAACAGACCTGTTGATGAAGGTGTACAGTTTCCAGACGTGGAATCAGA
>JBKCAB010000745.1:0-2080 GCA_046307935.1 Bacteroidota bacterium
TCATCACGCCCATGAAGAAGGTTCCCATGAAGCTGGAGAATACTAACAGCATGAATCCCGCGCACAGAATGAGCGTGGTCAATACCATGGCCTTACCCGTTGTGAGATAAGCCCTTTTTAGCGCATAAAGCTTCGATTTTCCCTGCATCAGCTCATGTTTGAACTTACCAAGTAGATGTATCGTATCGTCAACGGCAATACCAAAAGCAATGGTAAATACGATCGCTGTACTGATCTTCAGTTCAACTCCAAAGAAGCCCATAATACCAGCTATTGCCGCTAGTGGAATGATATTCGGAATAATACTGATGACCATCATCCTGAAAGATCGGTAGATGAATCCCATGATCAGCGCAACGATAACAATCGACAAGGAAAGCCCCTGAACCAGACTGGTTGAAAGGTACCTCAGGTTTTTATCGAAAAGATGAGCGGTTCCGGTTATGTGGTATTCAAACCCTTTGGTGTCGAGCTCTTTGTCCAAAAAGTGCTTTAACCGTGTGTTCTTACCGGTTACTTTTTGATTACCCCAGTCAGGGATCATCCCACTTATTCGCGTTTCCCGATGAAGAGAATCCATGACCGATCGAACATACCTTCCCTGGCCTGCTATGCGAACGATCCTTCTCAAATTTCGCAGCTCTCTTTTGGATTCCGGAAGTTTGTAATAATCAGGATTCCCGGCATGTGCCGATCGATTCAGGATCTTAAGCGTATTGACTAATGAGTTCTTGATCTGCACCCCATAACGCTCTGTTAAATATTTTTCCACCTTGTCGATCTCTTTGAGACAAGCGGCGTCCCAAATATTCAATCCGGGATCTTTCAAACTGATCACCAATTCGAATGGACGTATCCCTCCATAATGTTCATCAAGGTAATTGAAATCCTGCTTAAGCGGTTCCCGTGCCGAAACATCATCCATGAGGTAATTGTCCACCTTGATCATCATCACTCCTATTCCGGAAATTATGAGAAGTAAAATGTTCAACCAGATCACCTTTTTTGGATTTTTCAACAACCAGCTGAACCAGCGATGCAATTTGTCTTTCCAGAAATTATTGTCGTGGTCAACACTGATTTTTTGTGGTGACGGAAAAATGTAAAATAAAATGGGAAGCAGGACAATTGTTAATAGGTAGGCGATCATGACACCGGTACCCGTTACCAAACCGAAGACCTGAATAGGCTGAACGTTGACAAGGTACAAAGAATAGAAGCCAATCGCTGTCGTGAGGGATGTAAGGAACGTGGCAAAACCGATCTCTTTAACAGTCACCATGATAGCATCAAACTTGGATAATCCTGAACGAAGCGCATCGAGGTAGCGCGAGACAAGGTGAATGACATCTGACATCGATACCACGAACATGATCGACGGCAAAGTGATCAGCAGAATGTTGATCGGTTCGTTGAACCACCCCATCAAGCCGAGAACCCAGACAGTAGAAAGAACGATAACGACCTGAGGCAGCAAAATCCCCCATAGCGATCGGAATGCAACAAAGAGGAACAATACAATGAGTGCGGCCGATAATGAGATGAAAAAGAACATCTCACTGGTCATTTTCTCTATGTAGAACTTTTGTCCGATCGTTCGGCCGGCCACACGCACTTTTTCAAATCCGTATTTCTCGGCCATTTTTAGCACTGCTCCGATCAACTCATCACTCTTTTTCTTCGATAAATAATAATTGTGTCTTATGAAGATGCACAACGACTTGCCATCCGAGGCCACGAGACTATTAACGAGCTCCTTGGAGCGATAAATCCTTATGGAATCGCTTTTCAGGTCATTTTTTTTCAGATCAATCCATTTGCGAAAAGATCCCCCACCGCCAGGCAGAATAAAGCGCTCTTTTTCGTTCGTAATCGATATTACCTGCTGTATGTAGGGTGCTTTCCCCTGAATTTCACTTGAGTATTGATCTACGTCGGTAAGGAAATCCTTATTGAAAATACCCTTTTCGCGTTCAATTGCGATCAAAAGGAAGTCGTTATCTGACTCGTACTTCTCACGATGCTCGAAAAAATAGGCTGTTTCGTCATCATTGACCGGAAAGAATTTTTCGAAGTCGTA
>JBKCAB010000746.1:0-6115 GCA_046307935.1 Bacteroidota bacterium
GAGCGTTTCCCTCAACCAGTATTTGTCCTGGATCTTGCGGTTCTCCGTCCACCAACCATTGTTTCTGGCCGCGTTGACATACGATTCCAAGGTCGTCCAAACCTTGTCGATATGCTTACTTTCTAGACTGCTACAAGTAAATGACAATGGCGTCCACTTACTTTTCTTTGGGGGAAAAAGATGCATGGCATTGGCATATTCCCTGGCAGCAAGTTCCGCCTTTTTCACATTGTCGCCGTCTGCTTTGGTGATGACAAGCGCATCCGCCATCTCCATGATGCCCCGCTTGATGCCCTGCAGCTCATCGCCCGCACCCGACAACATGAGAAGCAAGAAGAAATCCACCATAGAATGCACCAGCGTTTCTGACTGTCCGACACCCACCGTTTCAATAATGATCACATCAAAGCCTGCTGCTTCGCACAAAAAGACAGTTTCTCTGGTCTTTCTGGCAACTCCTCCGAGAGTTTCACCTGCTGCTGAGGGACGTATGTACACATTGGGATGAACCGAAAGCTGTTGCATTCTCGTCTTGTCACCGAGAATACTTCCACCGCTTTCCGCACTCGATGGATCGATGGTGAGCACCGCAACCTTATATCCCAAATTGGCTACAAACATCCCAAATGACTCTATGAATGTACTCTTCCCAACACCGGGAACACCTGTTATTCCGATCCTGATCGACCGATCTGTAAAAGGCAGAGCAAGTCGAACGAGTTCCTCGGCTTCATGCCGGTCTCTCTCTAAACTACTTTCCAGGAGTGTAATACATGTACTTAAGGCTTCCCGATCACCTTCTTTCAGGCGTGGGAACAAGCGGTCAGCAGTTTTTTGCTGCCGGCGGTCCTTGCGTACACGCAACCAATCGTTCAGATGCTGTTCATCCACAGCGTAAATATAAGGGAAATCGAACGAATCCGGTTGTGAACACTCTGGACGGAAAGGCGCAACGAAAAAACTATATTTGTCAACAAATGAAAAGGATCGGTCTTCTTTCAGATACGCACGGCTTTCTTGACCCAAAGATCTACACTTATTTCGCGGATGTAGAAGAGATCTGGCATGCAGGCGACGTTGGTTCCCTTGAAGTGATCGATGAACTGAGACGTTTCAAACCCGTAAGAGGCGTCTTTGGTAATATCGATGATCACATGGTGAGAAAAGAATGGCCCGAGTTCGACCGATTTTTCTGTGAAGATGTTGAAGTGCTGATCACACACATCGGAGGTAAACCCGGAAACTACTCCAAACCGGCATTTGATGAACTGGAACGAAGAGCCCCCAAACTATTCATCTGTGGCCATTCCCACATTTTAATGGTAAAAATGGACAAACGCTACAACATGCTGTGGATGAATCCGGGTGCTTGTGGCAACAAAGGATTTCACCAAGTCAAGACCTTACTTAGGTTCTCGGTCACAGCTGATCGCATTCACGACTTAGAAGTTATTGAGTTAGGAAAACGGGTATAGAGTAATTCAGCCGAAAACTTTTCCTTCGTATACTTTAAGCACTATTTTTACGTTGTCAAATGCCGATGAGAAAATTTCTATCAGTTGTTGCCCTGGCAATGTCTTTTTGTTCATTAGGACAAACGGGGGGGGGAAATGCATTTGCTCTGCTCGATCTCACTTTCAATGCCCGTTCAGCTGGACTTGGAAACGATTTTGTTTCTGTAAAGGATCAGGACATTAATCTGGGCGTTGCCAACCCGAGCTTGCTCAATGAAAAGATGCATTCAGGCATTGGATTCAATCAAGCCATACTGGCAGGAGGCGTGAACTACGGCATGTTGAGCTATGGTAATAAACTTTGGAACGGGATCATGAGCGGGCACATCCGTTACGTTAACTATGGCGAATTCAGGAGGACCGATATCAACGGGAACGACCTTGGAACTTTCCGGCCATTCGAGTGCATAATCGGAGCGGGCTACGGTAAACAGCTGAATCCGCGGATCTCAGTGGGTGGAAATCTGAATATGATCTATTCGCAGCTGGAAAGCTACAATGCATTCGGATTAGCGATTGATCTTGCCGGTACCTACACCAATCAGAATGGTGATTTGCTCATTACAACCATCTTTAAGAATGCCGGTGTGCAGCTCAAGAGTTATACAGATTCCGGAAGAAAGCCTCTTCCGGCAGAACTACAATTGGCAGTTTCCTATAAATTACCGTATGCGCCTTTTAGATTCTCCGTGCTGGCGCACCACCTGAACCGTTGGGATATTTCATACTTGGATCCCAAACTGAAACCGACCATCGATCCATTGACAGGGGATACTATTCCTGTTCCTGTTGCCGGTTTTGGTGAGAAGCTGGCGCGGCATTTTACAGGACAAGTTGAAGTACTCGCATCGAAGAATATCCACCTTAGAATGGGATTCGACTATCAAAGGAGGCAAGAAATGAAGCTGGAAAGCAGGCCGGGCCTTGCAGGATTCTCTTTCGGGCTTGGATTGTATTTCAAGCGTTTCAGTGTAGACTATGGATTCAGTATATACTCCCGAGCAGGTTTCAATAATATGCTTACACTAACCTCCCATCTGGACAAATGGCGAAAGTAGATTGCTTCTAAATAATTAGTTTTTCATTTTTTTTTACTTTATCAGCTAAATCGTTTAGATAGTAGCTTCAAGGCATCAAAAATGGTTTTCAACCAAACAATGTTTATCTTTTTTTGAAACCTTCCCTACCGTTCTTCAGTACATTTGTCCAAACCATAACAAATTAAAGTTTATGAAAAAGTTAGCTATTTTAGTTGGAGCAATTGCGTTGACAGGTTCAACATTCGCTCAAAAAGCAACGACAGATGCACCTTTCTCTTTGGAAGGCCAGCTTGGGTTCAATGCATCTACACTTTCATTTGATGCGCCTGCATTGCGTTTCCGTTACTTCGTTTCGGACAATATCGCTGCACGTGTGACACTCGGAATCAACAATTCTTCTGAGACGTTCAATTATTTTGAGACTGAGGACACTAACGGTGGAGGAAGCGGAACCGAAGTAAACAAAACTTCTTCTTTCGGAATCGCGATCGGAGGTGAATACCACTTTGCAGGAACTGATCGTCTTTCTCCTTATGGTGGTTTGGATATCGCTATCGGTATGGGTAACTCAACTGCTGAGTGGACGAACTACGATGGTACAGGTTACAACAGTGATTTTACTGCTTCTATCGATGCACCAACATCTTCTTCTGGTGTGAATCTGGTTGCAGGAACTGATTACTATTTCGCTGAGAACTTCTACCTTGGGTTGGAGCTTGGTTTGGGTATGTCAACATTCACTGTGAAGGAAGGAACAACTTCTGCTACTACAGGTGGTGTTACCGTATCTGATGTTTCGAACACAGAGAAGTACTCTTCTTTCGGAAACAACTTTATTTCTCAGTTCCGTCTTGGATGGAGATTCTAAGTTGAAAACTCTTTATTGGAAGGGGGCTTCGGCCCCCTTTTTTATTGCCTGATTTTCCGTAAATTCGTTACATGGGTAAAAAACTGACCATCGCCATAGACGGGCACTCTTCCTGTGGCAAAAGCACACTGGCAAAAGCACTTGCAAAAGAACTTTCCTACATTTACGTGGACAGTGGCGCGATGTATCGCGGAATAGCTTTGTTCCTCTTGCGCAGCAACAGAATTCAGAACGGCCAACCCGACACCAAAGCGTTGAACGATCTACTTGAACAAGTTGAACTGGAATTCAGAATTGACCCTTTATCAACCCAGCAAGAACTTTATCTGAACGGCGAAAATGTAGAAAAAGAGATCCGTTCTCCGGAGATCGCATCGATCGTTTCTCCTGTAGCTGCTGTTCCGGAAATACGGCACAAACTGGTCGCATTACAAAGGGAAATGGGCAATGAAGGGGGAATAGTGATGGATGGCCGAGACATCGGCTCTGTCGTCTTCCCTGATGCAGAGGTCAAATTCTTTGTTACGGCAGATCCCGATGTGAGAACAGAGCGCCGATTGAAAGAATTAACATCAACTGGCTTGCAGACAACATTCAAGGAAATAAAGGAAAATCTTCTGGAACGCGACAGGATCGACTCCACCAGAGCGACGAGTCCACTCATCCAAACGAGTGATGCCATCCTACTCGACAATTCTCAACTCAATCGTGACGAACAGCTGAGTTTTGCCCTCCGAAAAATAGCAGAGCGGCAAGAAGAACTGAATAAAAAGAGTGTTAAATGTTAATATTTTAAAATTTTAATTGATTTATCACGCATTTTCTCTGTAAAATTGTCCTGAAAAACAACTTTACATGCATTCCATCGGTAAGATCACAGAAGATTTGATCAACAGGAGTCCCTTCTTACGTGAAGCTATGACCGACGACCTCATCAACATCAGCGCGCTGGCACGAAAACTGAGACCAGAGATCGAGCAACAAATGGGCAAAGAGGTCAAAGAAGGTGCGATCGTCATGGCCATTAAACGCATGACACCCGGTTTGTACCATCGCCTGAATGTGAAGATCACCAATGTCATGGGCGACCTAGGCGATTTCCTGGTGCGCAGTAATCTGAGTGATTTCACCTTCGAAAACTCGCAAACACTCAAGGCCAAACAAGCTGAGCTCGTGCACGAGATCAACAAGGAGAATGACACATTTTTTACTTTATGCAAAGGTGTAACAGAAACTACCTTCATCGTCAATGCTCAACATGAGCAAACCATGGAGAAGATCCTGAAAGGCGAGAAATTGAAATCGCACACGGCAGATCTTGCCTCAGTTACTGTAAAGTTGCCCCTGGTCAATACGGAGATCTACGGGATTTATTACTACATCCTAAAGCATCTTGCTTGGGAAGGTATCAATATCGTTGAGTTGGTATCGACTTCCAATGAATTTACGGTCGTTGTCAAACAAGATGATGTTGACAAGGCGTTCAAGATCCTCATGCAATTGAAAAGAGGCTTGTAATTCGTTACAACTACTTTTGGATCAATTCACCGGTTCCATAGCGGTACAGCACTGGTTCACCAATCGTATTTCCCGTATACCATATATCTCCTGCACCGCTGATCTCTGCCTTCAGCGCAGCACCCTCCGCATTTACCTTCAAGATGGCCGGTGTATTCGAAATTACGGTCAAGGAATCCGCCACGTTCAATCCATAGGTATCACACCAACCATTGCTCCGCACATTCAGGTTGGCATGATTGACATTTCCTGTGAAGGTAAAGTCGCCCCATCCGTGACTGATAGTTGCAAATATGGCATCTGCATCGAAGTTCAGTTTCACCGGACCCGCACCATCCCTGATCAGGAAGGTAAGCCAGCCGAAGTTCAATTTTCCTTTGTTGGTCAGCTCTTCAGTACCTTCAAAATGGATATTGATCAGGGATTTGAAATGGATCTCAACAACCACTTTTTTCGTGAGGGATCGGAGAAAATTACACGTATTTTCATTGTACAACTCCAGTCTCCCGTCCACAACCTTCGCATCAATAAAATTGAGCAGGTTCTTTCCTCCTTTCAAGACGACCTTTTCAACGGTGTCTTGAACCAACACATATTTTAGTTTTTCCTTCAGGAACAACTTATCGAAAGTTGGTAGTTCGATCACGCGCTCAGTCTCCTCACCAACCGATTTCAAACAACGGCGATCCTCCGGCTTTTTACACGAGACCATGAGGATCGATGCGATAAATAGTATCCTTAAGAACTTCATTGCTTGTAATTAAAGGTGTAGCCAAGTCCCCACTCCACATAATCTGCGCGAGCCCAATGCGATTTCAAAGCAAGATTGAGGTTGATCCCACTCTCAAAATAGTATCGCATGCCCACCCGGTGGTAGAGAAAATCTTCCGGCTGGTATTTATCCTTGACATAAGCACCCATTCCAAACACAAAATGAAAACGATCCAATGGCAAGAGATAAGCCCCAAATATCCCGATCTGAAGGATGTCCCACTGTGTTTTCGCCAACTCCGGCCGGTACCCCATGATCGCTTGTTTCGAAATAAGGTCTACACCCCACTCCATCCCCACTTTCGGTTTGGAAAACCACCTCATACTTGCCGAAAGAGCATACACCGGATATTTCTTACCTCCGGTCGGAAAGATCTCTTTGGCTGAAAAAATACCTGTCGCAT
>JBKCAB010000747.1:0-596 GCA_046307935.1 Bacteroidota bacterium
TGTTTATAGAAAATATGCACTCGAAGAGGATGATACCACCCAACAATATGCGGCGGTCGTTCAGTCGAATGGTTCGATTCCAACTGCAGCGGGTAATATGTTCTGGTCGGAATCCAACGAGAAGATCGTGAGTGCTAAGTACGATTATGCTCTACCTTTTGTGAAAGACAGCAACAAGGTAGAGCTCAAGGTCGGTGGAATGCATCAGTACCGAACACGCGAGTTTGCTGCAAGGAATTTTGGATTCTCACAGTACAAACCGAACGGTAGTTCCTTCAACAGTCAGTTGCTGCTTCTTCCTGAAGATGAGATCTTCGCACCGGAAAATCTCGGATTGTTAGACGACGGTCAGGGAGGATTCAAGGTAGATGAAGTTTCACGGGTGGATGACAGCTATCAGGCAAGCTCGTTCTTGAATGCAGGTTTTGTAATGGCAGACGCAACAGTATTCAAAAGATTGAGGATCATCGGAGGGGCGAGGTTGGAATCGTATGCGCAGCATTTCTTCTACATTGAGGACGGATCAAACGAAGAACAGAACATCGACACGACCAATATCGATATCCTTCCCTCTGTGAACTTGGTGTATTCACTCT
>JBKCAB010000748.1:0-4206 GCA_046307935.1 Bacteroidota bacterium
TGAAAAGGTTGGAACAACGGTGAGTTGACGTAATGGGTACCCAAGAGAGAAACAAGATCAAGTCCTTTTCCCTGAAATACCAGCGTTGCGATAAAGAAAAGAATGTTGAGGATCAGGATATTCTTGGTGACCTGTGGAATATTATTGAACATAGCTTTCAGAATCGTTTGTTAATTTCTTCTGCAGAAAAATGAGCGGTTACTCTTTTTCCTTCCGGTGACAAAGTTTCTGTGGCCGAAAAATAACGGATCAGAATGTCACGAATGCCTTCGTGATTTTGCCGTACAACTTTACCGCTGCCGGTAATTGAAATGGAAAGCGCCAGTGCGTGTGCGATCTCTCCGGCATCAATACTCTTGGTCAGTGCGTTTTCCAGGATAGTATCTAAGCACATGCTGATGTCTTCTTGCTCCAAAACTGCAGGCACTGCGATCAATTCCACTGCTTCTTGTTCTGTTGTCCAGTCAAAACCGAAACGCTTGATGATCCGTTCATGTTCATTCCAAAAGTCAAGGTCCTCTTTGCTAAACTCTTTTCTGAACCCGAATAGCAGTTGCTGCGAAGGGATCGGAGCGGATATGAAGCGTTGAATGAGTTCGTCGTAAACGTTGCGTTGATAGGCGCGTCGAATATCGACTGTGATCAAGCCGTTTTCGGTGGCGATGAAGGCAAATCGACCTGACACTACGAATGGAAGCTCGCCTGGATTAGAATCATGGTCGATCAGCATTGCATTCTCTGGCTCTGGTTGCTCATCGATCCTGTAAAATGCATCCCAGTCCGATGGCGATGTTCCAACGTTACCAAATCCCTCTGCCCGAATTGCAGTGGTGAATTGATTGCCTCCTCGTGAGTCTGAAGCTGTACGTGTGGTAGTCGTATTGAATGGGTTGAAGCTCTGATCTACACGGATCACGGGTTCTGTAACCGGTTGATCTTTCAAACTCAACGGCAGATCAAAGCTCGTCTCTCTGTCGAAATCGAGTGTTGGTGCAATGTTGTATTTCCCAAGTGCCTGTCGGATACTGCTCAGTAAGATCCGGTAAATGAAGGTGTCTTCTTCAAATTTGATCTCGGTTTTAGTAGGATGTACGTTGACATCGATCTTTGATGGATCAACCTCCAGATATAAAAAATAGCTGGCGAAGTATTTTTGCGGAAGCAACCCTTCGAAGGCTTTACTGATCGCGTTATTGAAATAATTATCCCTGAAATAGCGGTTGTTCACGAAAAAGAATTGCTCACCTCTTGATCTTTTCGCAAACTCGGGCTTTCCTACATATCCTTTTACGGCAACAATATCGGTAGATTCTTCGATCGGAACAAGCTTGTCATTGGCATTCTTGCCGAGAATATCCACAATACGTTTTCTAAGAATACCGGGCTGCAGGTGGTAGATCTCACTGTCATTGTGTTTCAGTACAAATCCGATCTCTGGGTGGGAGAGCGCTATGCGTTCGAATTCGTCGCGAATGTGTCCGAACTCAACACTGTCTGATTTGAGAAAGTTCCTTCGCGCTGGGACATTGAAGAAAAGGTTTTTTACATCGAAGGTCGTTCCAACGGCACAAACAACGGGTTCTTTCCTTATCAGTTTGCTGCCTTCCATTTCGAGTTTACTACCCGTTTCTGCCTCTTCTTTACGGGTAGTTAATGTGATATGTGCAATGGCTGCTACCGATGCAAGCGCTTCACCGCGGAATCCTTTCGTGCGCAGTGCAAATAGATCGTCTGCTGAAGATACCTTGCTCGTGGCATGACGCTCAAAACACATGATCGCATCCGCTTCGTTCATTCCGCTTCCGTTATCCGTTATCCGAATGAGGGTACGGCCGGCATCTTTGATGAACACCTGTATGCGCGAAGCTCCTGCATCGATGGAATTCTCCATCATCTCTTTTACTACGGATGCGGGACGCTGAATCACTTCACCCGCAGCGATCTGGTTGGCTATATGGTCGGGAAGGAGCTTGATGATACCGCTCATGTCACATCAGTTTTTTAACTACTGTGTCCACTTGGTCCATTCCATTGAAAATGAAATAGCCTAATACCAGGATCACTACTATAATTACAACCGTCCGTACATTGGCAAAATATTTTTGCTGTTGGGCATGTTGCGCCCTTGACCACGACTCTTTCATGTGCTGACGAAGAACCATTTCACGTTCATCTGAAGGCAAGTCGTTTTCCGTAAGTCTGTTGAATTCTGCTTTCTTCAGTTCAAGCCGCTCCTTTCTCTCGTCATAGTAACGCGGTAAAAACCCGAATTGTCGTGGCTTGACACTTTTATTGAAGAACTTTATCTGCATAGATCTGACGAACAATAACAAAAATAGGAATATTCCATGAGTCCTCTTCAGAACCAACAATCATACCTCCACAAAATTTATGACAAAAGGTCAGTTGAAAAAAATGGACGGTGTTTTGCAGTGTTATGGAAATGAAGGTCGCACGCTTTGCGTTATATTCGTATCTATGAACGGTCAAATTAGTCTTTCAGCGCTTAAAATAACTCTTACTTTTTCGATTCTGCTTCTTTTATTTTCATCAGGTAAGCAGCAACGGAAGGATGTATCCGGTGGCGACCAATGGGCTTTGGATCGACTCCGCAATATGACTTTGGAGGAGAAGATCGGGCAGTTCTTCATGGTAGCTGCATATTCCGGAAATGGCGAACAACACCTTTCGGAAATCGAAAAGATGGTCCATGAACAGCATGTAGGCGGTGTGATCTTTTTTCAGGGCCAGCGAAAGGATCTTCGGGAAGCGATGGATCGATTCAGTAAAGCAAGCAAAACACCTTTATTCTACGGAATGGATGCGGAGTGGGGAGTTGACATGCGCCTTTTCGGCGAGGAGCGGTTCCCGTATGCATATTCTTTCGGTGCGGCCGCTGACCCGGCTATCTCTGCTAAACTTGGTGCGATGATGGCTCAGGAGTGCCGCGAACTCGGTATTCACATGAATTTCTCACCGGTGGCCGATGTGAACAGTAATCCTGAGAATCCGGTGATCGGATTCAGATCATTCGGAGAGAATCCTAAGTTGGTGGCTGACCAGGTAAGAACTTTTGTCAAAGCGTTTGAAGCGAATGGAATCATGTCTTGTATTAAGCATTATCCCGGTCATGGAAATACGGACAAGGACTCTCATTACGAGTTGCCGACGGTTTCTCAATCTTTAAAGACCATTCAAGCGATCGATCTCTTTCCGTTCACTGAAGGAATTCGTGCAGGAGCCTCCTCCGTGATGGTAGGGCATCTCAACGTCCCGGCTCTTGACGCATCCGGCACACCCACAAGTCTTTCATCAAAAGTGATCCGAGAGGACCTGATCAAAGGAATGAATTTTAAGGGGTTGGTTATCAGTGATGCGCTCAATATGAAAGCAGTCGCAGATAAATATGGTAAAACCGAAGTGGTTGTGAAAGCATTCGAGGCCGGTTGCGACATACTTTTGTTTCCTGAAAGTGTTAAAGACGCTATTCTGGCGATCAAAGCAAAGGTAGAATCTGGTAAGATCGCACTGACGGAGATTGATGAGCGATGCCTGAAAGTATTAAAGGCAAAGCACAAATTTGTAGTTTCTCCACCGGAGTATCAAAAGTTCTCGAAAGATGAAAGACAGTGGGCGATCAGGGAGCTCTTTGAAAAATCGATTACGGTGGTTAAAAACGAACAAGAGGCAATTCCATTGAAACGCCTCGACCGAAAAATCGCCCGTGTGTCAGTCGGCATTCATAGTTATCCCTTGCGAGACGCGGTTGCGCTTTTTGCAGATGTGGACCATTACCATTATTTCACACTGGAAGAGGCACTGCTTGATTTTCCTGCGCGATCAGGGGAATTTGACTTGATCCTGCTGTCGATGCATTCGAATACGGTGAAAACGAAGAATTCGTTCGGTTTTGGGGAGAACTGGTCGCGACTCCTACAATCACTGCCCGACGAGAAAGATGTTGTACTTACTCTTTTTGGGAATCCATTTGCGCTTGAGAAGGTTGATCTCAACAAGGCAGATGCCGTTATTCTTGCATATGAGAATCACAGCCTGGTGCAGGACAGGGTGGCTCAGTTGATCTTTGGAGCCATGCCATCGAAGGGGAAGCTCCCTGTAACTGTGAGTGGAATGTTCGATCGCGGTGCTGGAATAGAATTGGAGTGGGGAGGAAGGTTGAAATTCTCTCAACCGGAGGAATTTGGT
>JBKCAB010000749.1:0-2393 GCA_046307935.1 Bacteroidota bacterium
CTCCTTTGTTCCTGATTTCAAGTTGAGAATTACTACCCTCGCATTGGGTTTATGTTCGGGAATCACGATCGCTTTTTTATTTGGGGTCGGCAGCATATTGACACAGGGTGGACAGCAAACCATCCAATTTACGAGTGTTTACATTTCAACTGTTCACCATCCAACCTACACGGCCATGTTCGCGACAATAGCCTTATTCGGTGCCTGGTGGAATTTCTACAAGCGGGAAGATTATTTTAAGCCGAGTTGGATCATTCCCTTTTCACTCGTGGCATTGATCCTGATATTGCTTTGTCTTTCGTTGTCAGGTATTCTTTTTTTATTCCTGATCTCGGCTATACTACTGTTGGTTCTTATCTGGCAAAAATTTGATCGCAGGATCTTTTACTTCATGTGCGCCGGTATTCCGTTGTCCTTGTTCGTGCTGTTTCGCTACGCTCCAGGTCTGAAGGAAGATTTGGCTTACACGGCCAATTCGCTATTCGTTTTTATGCGGGATCCGGATACCTTTGTTAAAACTAAAACGCAATATAAAACAGGGAACGAGACCCGCATGGTCATGTGGACAGTTACCTTACAGGAGATCCTTGAACATCCTTTGGGTGTGGGCACCGGCAACGTGGATGAGCATTTGAGTGAACGACTTGCATTGAAAGGACAGTTGCTACTCGCCAGGCAAGATGAAAATGGAAGCATTGCTTTTAATCCGCACAACCAGTATTTACAGACCACACTGGAAACAGGTATTTTGGGAGGGGCAGTGTTGTTAGCATGGATCATATCACTCATAAAACTGGCGTTGAGAGCGCGTGATTATTGGTTATTGATGATCGTTTGTTGCTTTGCATTCAATGCGCTCTTTGAATCCGTGCTTCAACGCCAAAGCGGCATCCTCTTCATCGCTTTTGTGTGCCCCCTGTATACACTTTTCTTGAACGCGGAAAAAGGATCCGAGAAAAAACTGACTATAGAATGAATATCTGGATCATTAATCAATATGCCGGTTCACGGATCCATGGAATGAATTTCAGATCGTGGTATTTTGCCAATGAAATGAAAAAGGCAGGGCATCGTCCGCACGTGATATCGGCATCCTATTCACACTTGTACCATCAGCTTCCAAACATCCAGGGAAGTTTTACAGACGACATGGTTGAAGGAATTCCCTACACATGGGTGAAAGTACGTCGTTACTCCGGTTCTCAGAGTATTGGCCGTGTTTTGGCGATGATCCAGTTCATGCTGCGTCTTTTCTTTTTCCCGAAGAGCAAGCTGAACAAGCCAGATATTATCATGGTTTCCTCATTATCACCGTTCCCAATATTGAATGCTTGGTTTTGGAGTAAGCGTTACAGGGCAAAACTCATTTTTGAGGTTAGGGATATCTGGCCTTTATCATTGATCGAAATTGGCGGAATGTCGCGTTTTCATCCGTTGGCCTTGTTCTTCGGCTTTTTTGAGCGATTCGCTTACCAAAAGGCAGACAAAGTGATCTCGTTGCTTCCAAAAGCTAATGAGCACATGATTGCAAAAGGTATGAATCCAAAAAAATTCGTTTATGTACCAAATGGATTCGATCCCAACGAGTTGTCCAAAACCAAGCCTCTTTCGCCAGAGTATCTCGCGGCAATCCCATCTGATAAGTTCATTGTAGGCTATGCAGGCAGTATTGGTGCTGCCAACGCTGTTGAGTATCTGGTGGAGGCAGCAACTTTGCTTGAATCTCAATCGAATATTTGTTTTGTCATCGTTGGTAAAGGTCAGCACAAGCCTGATCTCATGAAAAAGGCCGGTAAGAATGTGGTATTTTTAGATCCGGTGGGAAAAGATCAGGTGCAGACTATTCTGGCTTCTTTCGATGTGTGCTATATCGGTTGGCATGATCACAGCATTTATCGCTTCGGGATCAGTCCCAATAAGGTTTTTGATTATATGTTTGCTGCAAAACCGATCATTCATTCTGTAAATGCAGGTAACGACCTTGTTGCTGATGCAAATGCCGGTTTTTCCATAGCAGCCGAGGATCCGGCGCTTATAGCTGAAACGATCGAAATGGTATCAAAGCTCCCGAAAGATGAGTTAAACCGACTTGGACAAAATGGAAGAAAGTTCGTTGAAGAACACCATACCTATGAAAAATTGACAGCGAAACTATTGACAGCGATCGTATGAACTTTGTCTGGCCTTTTCAGTACTTTTTGATTATCGGTTTTGTGCTATTTGCATTTGTACAAATTTATTTGCGACTGGCAGTAAAATACAATTTGTTTGACACGCCGAATGAACGGAGTTCCCATACAAAACGCACGATAAGGGGAGGCGGAGTTATTTTTTTGATCACCATAATTGGCTATCTGTTCATATCAAAAGGACAATATTTCACTGTGCTTGCC
>JBKCAB010000750.1:0-729 GCA_046307935.1 Bacteroidota bacterium
TATCGGTACAAAACACTGTGGCAGAACCAAGTGTTTCAATCGCCGAAGGTTTCCTTGTCAGAACTTTGACCTTGGAAAGTCTCCATGCTCCCAGCGCAAGGAACACTGTTAAAACCACCGGAAATTCCTCGGGTAGTATAGCCATTGCTGAAGCGAGACCGTTGAGGAGCGACTGAAGGAAATTGCCTCTGGTTAAGTAGAAGAGGAATACTACAAGCACGCATATCGCAACACCGGCAATGGCCATTTTGCGTATGAAGCGTTTCATTTCAAGCTGCAGCTGAGTCGCTTTGTCCTCAATTTCTCCGAGGCTCCTGCCGATCTTCCCGAATTCGGTGCTGGGCCCCGTGGAAATTACCCGGACGAATGCTTGTCCCTTGGTAACGATCGTACCGCTGAAAATTTTATCACTGGTAGCTTTATCTACCGGGAATGATTCTCCGGTAAGTATCGATTCGTCACAGCTCAGCCCCGTTGTTTCGATGATCGCACCATCTGCCGGAACACGGTCACCTTCGTTAAGTGATACCAGATCGTCGGGTACCACCTCTCTTCCTGGGATCCTGGTCCACTGATCATCCCGAAGCACCAATGCTCTGGGAGAGGATAGCAAGCGCAAAGCCTCGAGGGCTTTTTCTGTTTTTCGATGCTGAACATAGGTAATCCCTATGACGAGTGTGACCATGAAGAGCATGACAATTCCTTCCCGAATGTCGCCCAGTATCATGT
>JBKCAB010000751.1:0-1785 GCA_046307935.1 Bacteroidota bacterium
ACTGCCAATGAATTCTTTTCAATACTAATTGAATTGGATGGAAACGCGAGGGGTCAGCTACGTAGAACTACCTATTTGGGTCGGCATGATCGCAAATGACGATGGAAAAGCCGATATTCTGAGCCGTAAATAAACTATAAACGGTAGACGAGAGGATAGTGGTAGAGATGATTTAGCCCTTGACTTATCCCATAAAGGAAACACCTATTATGAGTATTCAGTAGGTTAAAATATTCTCTGTTTTAAGTTCATGATGCAGATCTGGTGTTCGAAATATTTAGAACACTCGAATTCGAGAATTCTGAAATTCTCGAAGAAATCAACACAGAATTTTTAACGCAAAAAAACAGCGAGGAAGCTTCCTCGCTGTTTTCAGGGGTTTAGTTGTATGTGGGTTGTTAAGGGGTTTTTATCTTACTACCAGTTGTTCTGAACTGACATTTCCGTTGCTGAGTTCGATCATTACGTTGTATGATCCCGGCTTAAGGTCAACTGATTGGATCTCTGCTACGCTACACTGCTTGATAACCAGTCCGAGCTCATTGGTGATGCGTACGGTTCCTTCTTTCACGTCAGATAGGATATCGATCTTACCGTTGGATGGATTAGGATAAACAACCGGCGCCTTGTTTGCCTGAGCGAAAGTGGTTGCCAGGTTGAATCCGTTCACCAAAGGTTTTGTAGGCTGTGTGATCTTGTACTTCCTTTCCGCCATGCATCCGTTCTCATCGATGATCGAAAGGTTGTAGACTCCGGCAGTCAGTCCGCTCTGATCTTCTGCACTTGCATTCAAGTTGCTTCCGTCACTTGTCGACCAGATGAAGGTCGGATTAGTGGCTGTTGTACTGACATTGATAGCACCGTTCTGTGCACCAAAAGAAGTGACATGGTTAATGAACCCGGATACTTCGATCGGTTCAGGATTTACGATCGATACGATCGTAGAGCCATTGTACAAACCTGCATCTTGCAGCGAGAAGGAATATTCTCCTTCAGAAAGATCCGTTACAATGAACTCATTACCCTGGATACTTTGTCCGTTCACTTTGTAGGGCATGAATCCGCCGTTGAAGGTGATCTTGATCATCCCGTCAGTTGAATAGCTGCACAGAGGGTTCGCTACATCGATGGAAACCACCACAGGGACTTTTGATGTTGAATCAGGCTGTTGTGCCAGGGAAGCGTTGTTTGTCGCCATAAGGGCCATAGTTCCGAATAGTGACAGCATTAGATTTTTAGTTTTCATGATCTTTCGTTTTAAATGTTTTTTATTCGTTTTCACAAGACAAAGTTGCGGCAGTTGGAGCAGCACATCAATTATTTTGACCACTTGCGGAATGAATTGAGCGTAAATCGGAATGCGGATATACGTGGTTTTGCGTAGACGTTATCTCTACTTTGCGATTCGAATAGTGAAATGGAATGAAGGGAACTTTTTATTTGACAAAGAAATCTGTTTGTTTACAATCACAAATTCGATTATTTTTGTTGGAACCATAAAATAACTACTGTGCATAATTTTTCTTACGGAATGATCGAAGTCACCGGATCCATTGATGCTTCTGGTGTTTTTACAAGTTCTTTTTCTTTTCAGGATGGAGCCAAAGGGAATGCGGTATTAAAGAGGCATTCGATTGACCAAAGTGGTTCGATACCTGTTTTAAAGCTGGAATTTGATTTCATTGCAGATCGCCTTGGGACAAACAAGTTCAGCCTTGATCTCAAAAAACTTGGATATTCAGGTCAGGTTTTGGATGCTGTGGAAGTAAGCATGTTGAATGGCAA
>JBKCAB010000752.1:0-3451 GCA_046307935.1 Bacteroidota bacterium
AGAAATAAAGAGATAGGTTAACGATGGAAGCGATAGAATTGAAGGCGAAGAAAGGCATAAAATAGCCCAAGGCGGATCGGACCTTCAAAGGTGGATAATGCAAATTGTCCGGGGAATGGTAGGAATCCACAAGAATCTCCAGAATGAAGGGGTCTTTACTTAATTTTACTTCAACTTTTCGCAATGTACCATGTTCAAATTGAACGCCTTTGAGCAACTCGCGCACATCCTCAACTGTTCCGATCAGCCGGTCTCTTTATGAAAGGCTTAACTTTCTGTAACCACGCTCCCAAGTCACAATGATATGCTCCTGTTCATTGAGAGGATTGCGGTATCTTTTCCGGAATTCCAACTCAAAGTACTTCGAGCAGGGAAATGTCAAAGACAAGCACTGAATTCGCAGGGATTGGCCCCACGGTCTCATCTCCGTATCCTAATGCAGAAGGAATCAAAAGCACTCCATTACCACCCTCTTTGAAATAAGGAATTCCTTCCGTCCAGCCCTTGATCACCTGCTGCAGATTAAAGGAAATACCCTCTGCACCGGATTCGTCAAATACAGTTCCATCCAATAAATAGCCTTTGTAGGCAACCCGTACATCAGAGAATGCATTGCACGGTACACCGGCTCCTTGGGTTTCGATCACATAATAGAGACCCGTGGAGGTTTTTGTCGCATTCAGACCATTCTCAGAAATGTACTTTTTGATCAGGTCGTCATCGATGCGGGCCTGTTCTTCAGCTTTCTTTTTGGCACAGGACATAAAGATCAGCGCCAACAGTAATAGGGAAATAAGTGCTCTCATAGCTTAAAAATAATTCAACCAATCAGACAGTTATCGGTCAGGGTCTTTGCACGTGCTTAACCCAGGAACGGATATCGGTAGTCCGTCGGTGGTACGAATGTTTCTTTTATCGTACGTGCGGAAACCCAACGCAATAAGTTCATCGCAGCTCCTGCTTTGTCGTTCGTACCCGATCCTCTTGCCCCGCCAAAAGGCTGTTGTCCGACCACCGCTCCCGTTGGTTTATCGTTGATGTAGAAATTACCTGCGGAATTTTCGAGAATCTTGGTTGCCAGATTGATCGCATACCTGTCACCCGAAAGTATAGAACCTGTCAGTGCATATTCAGATGTTTCATCAAGTAAGTGGAGTGTCTCTTCAAACTTGTGCTCGTCGTACACATAGATCGTCAGTACGGGTCCGAAAATCTCTTCGCACATTGTCCTGAACTTTGGATTTGTCGTTACGACTGTTGTCGGTTCGATAAAGTAACCTTTCGATTTGTCATAATTTCCACCGGTAATGAGTTCTGCATCCGACTGTGTTTTGCAGTAATCAATGTACGAGGAGATCTTGTCAAATGCTTTCGCATCGATTACGGCATTGATAAAGTTTGAGGTATCATCCGGTGAACCAATCTTGAAGGAGTTGACTTGTTCAACAAAGATTCGCTTTACTTCAGGCCAGATATTTGAAGCAACATAGGCTCTGGATGCTGCCGAACATTTCTGACCCTGGAATTCGAACGCTCCGCGAGAAAGGGCGGTAGCCACTTCGTGTGGATTGGCAGATGAATGAGCGATCACAAAATCCTTACCACCTGTTTCACCTACCATGCGCGGATAAGTGCGATAAACCTCCAAATTGTTGGCTATGTTCTTCCATAATTGACGGAAAACGCCTGTTGAACCTGTAAAATGTAGTCCTGCGAAATCCTTGTGACCAAAGATCACTTCACCGGCAACCTGTCCGCTTACCGTAACCATATTGATCACTCCGTCAGGAACTCCGGCAGCTTTAAAAAGCTCCATGATCACTTGAGCAGAATAGATCTGCGATTCAGCCGGTTTCCAAACCACTACATTACCCATCATGGCAGGTGCTGCAGAGAGGTTAGCGGCAATAGATGTGAAATTGAAGGGCGTTAGTGCAAATACGAATCCTTCAAGTGGTCGGTATTCCAGTCTGTTCCACATACCCGGTAATGACTCCGGCTGCTCACGATAGATCTGGGTCATGTACTGCACGTTAAAACGGAAGAAGTCGATCAGTTCACACGCAGCATCGATCTCTGTCTGAAAAACATTCTTGGATTGAGAGAGCATGGTCGCTGCGTTCATTTTGTCCCGGAAAGGCCCCGCTAAGAGGTCAGCCGCTTTCAGGAATATTGCAGCTCGATCCTCCCAAGGCAAGGCTGCCCAGTCTGATTTTGCTTTTAATGCGGCATCGATGGCCTGTTGAACATGTGCAGCATCTCCAATGTTATAATGACCAAGAACCTTTTGATGATCATGGGGGGGCGTTAGTGGTTTCTTATTCTCCGTTCTTATTTCCTGCCCACCAATGTACAGCGGCACATCAATCGGAGTCTGCTCATACAAGTCCCGGTACTTTTTAAGGAGACTTTCACGCTCCGCGCTTCCGGGGGCATAGGATTTAACCGGTTCATTCTTTGCCACCGGTACGCTAAAGATCGCATTCGACATGTTCAGTTTTTTTGCAAAAGTACGGATTGTTGTCTATCCTTGCAATCAAAACCATAGAGGTGAAAATTCTGTTCAACGTCAAGCAGTCCGTAAGGCTTTTAGTCATGATTATTGGATTTTTGACGCACGTGTTTCCTGTCTACGGTCAATATCAACGTGATCTCAAGAACTACAGGTCTACCGACGATCTTGGAGCTAAAACTGAGCTGGGGATCCGGTTATGGAACTCGTTGATGAGAAATGAGCTTGATACACTCAAAACGCTTGCAATCGATCTGATTTCCCGGGGATCCAAAGAAGGGCATAAAGAGGCTGTTGCTGTGGGCAAGCGTTCGCTCGGAACGGTCTTGATCCGAACAGGGGATCCTGAGAAGGGAATTGCTCTGCTTAAAGAAGCATTTCGCTATTTCCAAAATAAGGGAGATATTGTTCTGGCGACGGAAACCATGAATGAGATAGGAAATGGGTATCTGAACCAAGGTAACCCGAAAGAAGCGGAAAAATATTATTTGAGCTCCCTGAAATTGGGTAAAAGGAGTCCTGACCCAACCAGTGCGTTCTTAGCTGAAGTAAATCTGGGACAGGCATATATTGCGTTGAAGGACCATGACAGAGCCTATGCTGTGCTGCAGCATTACAAAAATGAAGCGCTGAGGCACAATAAATTTGAAGCGGTTGCCAATGCTTATGCGCTGTTGGGAAGTATCGAACAAGAAAAGGGCAATGTAATGCTGGCTATGGAGTTCTATACCAAGAGTGCAGACTATGGTAAACGATCGAATTCGCTCACACAACAATCTCATGCGCACAATAATTTGGCCATCGTTCTCTTCCAAAAAGGTGAAACTGAAAATTCGAAAGCTCATTTCCAGAAAGCCCTCGAATTGAGAGAAAAAACCGGGAATGCCCGCTACATAGCCGAATCGTATTTCAATTTGGCTGGTTTTTATTTCGAGCTGA
>JBKCAB010000753.1:0-994 GCA_046307935.1 Bacteroidota bacterium
TTATGGAACAGACTCAACACTTCATCTCAGAGAACAAAGACCGTTTTCTCTCCGAGCTCATCGATCTTCTTAAGATACCATCGATCTCCGCGGATCCCAAATATTCGGGCGATGTGCAAAGAACAGCTGAGATCTTGGCTGAACAATTGAAAGAAATTGGGTTAGATGATGTGGAGATCTGTCCAACGAAAGGTCATCCTATCGTTTTTGGAGAGAAGCTCATCGATCCTGCTCTTCCAACGGTTTTGGTATACGGCCACTATGATGTTCAGCCAGCTGATCCGATCGATCTGTGGCACAATCCTCCTTTTGAACCGGTTATAAAGAAAACTGAGATCCACCCGGATGGAGCTATTTTCGCCCGTGGAGCTTGTGATGATAAAGGACAAATGTTCATGCATGTTAAAGCAGTAGAGGCCATGCTGAAGACAGGAGAGCTTCCCTGCAATGTAAAGTTCATGATCGAAGGTGAAGAAGAGGTGGGTAGCGACAATTTGGGTGAATTTGCAAAAAACAACGTCGAACGACTTAAGGCAGATATCATTTTGGTATCAGATACAGGGATGCTTGCCAACGATATACCTTCCATCACAACAGGGCTTCGTGGCTTGAGTTACGTAGAGGTGGAAGTTACCGGTCCGAACCGCGATTTGCATTCAGGACTTTATGGTGGTTGCGTAGCGAACCCGATCAATATTCTAACCAAGATGATCGCCTCTCTGCATGACGAGCACAACAGGATAACTGTTCCCGGTTTTTACGACAAGGTGGTAGAGCTATCTGACGCGGAGCGCGCAGAAATGGCAAAAGCGCCATTTTCACACGAGGCTTATTGTAAAGCATTGGACATTGAAGACACATATGGAGAAAAAGGGTATTCCACCATGGAACGCGGTTCGATCCGACCAACGCTGGATGTGAATGGAATCTGGGGAGGGTATACCGGCGAAGGAGCCAAAACGGTGATTGCATCACAGGCATATGCGAAAATTTC
>JBKCAB010000754.1:0-2558 GCA_046307935.1 Bacteroidota bacterium
TTGATGTGATCCGAAAAAAAACAGCTTCCCTGATCGCAACTTGCTGTGAATCTGCCGCTGTATCCGTTGATCGGACGGACGTTTCTGAGGACATGCGAAAGTTCGGTGAGCTTGTCGGACTGGCATTCCAGATCAAAGATGACATTTTTGATTACGGAGCTCCGGGAAAGATCGGGAAACCGACAGGTCTAGACATCCGAGAAAGAAAAATGACACTCCCACTGATCTATGCGCTGAATAATTCTTCTAAAGAGGTTAGAAAAGAGCTCATTAACATCGTCAAAAATCACAACGAGGACACCAAGAAGATACGGCGTGCTGTTCAGCTGGTTATCGACCATGGCGGAATTAAGTATGCGCACAAAAGAATGACAGAACTTGCTGGTGAGGCGTTGGAAATACTAAAACCAATGGATGATTCTCAAGCTAAACGCTCATTGATCGGTCTTGTGGAATATACGATTAACCGTGAAAAATAGACATTTATGAAGTACCTTCTATTCTTGCTGCTAGCCGGTCTCGTTTTAGCATGTGATCAAAACAGCGAAACGCAAGACAATAAAAAAAATGAGCCTGAGCAACTCGTAGAGATCAAGGATGGGATCTATAAGGAGTGGTATCCCGGGAAAAAACAGTTAAAATATACTGGTGGCCAGGACGAACAAAACAGGCGGCATGGCAAATGGTCTTTTTTCGCTGAAAATGGCAGAGAGCTCTCCACCACCATGTATATCCATGGATTAAAAGATGGATTCACTGTCGTCAAATACCCCAACGGCGCGCTGCATTACCGCGGCGAGTACCGCCAGGATAAAATGGTTGGTATCTGGACAACCTATGACGAAAAAGGGATAAAAGTATCCGACAAAGACTACGGTTATCCTGAAGAATAATCTGACATGTCGAAGATCCCGTCCCATATCATTGACCAGATCATGCAAACCGCCCGTATAGAGGAGGTCATTGCAGACTTTGTTAGCCTGAAACGTGCTGGATCGAATCTAAAAGGTCTGAGCCCATTTACGGACGAGAAGACTCCTTCCTTCATGGTCTCACCGGCAAAACAAATCTTCAAATGCTTCTCCACTGGAAAAGGGGGTACAGTTGTTTCTTTCCTCATGGAAAAGGAACATTTCTCCTACCCTGAAGCACTCCGTTGGCTGGCAGATCGATACGGTATTCCGATCCCGGAGGACAAACCGGCAACGGCGGAGGAATTGGCAGCAATTACCGAGCGGGAGAGCCTTCACATCATCAATGAATTTGCCAGAGACCATTTCATGAACAACCTTCATGAAACAGATGAAGGTAAGGCAATCGGTCTTTCCTATTTTGAAGAAAGGGGATTCCGTCCGGACATTATCAAAAAGTTCCAGCTGGGATATTGTTTGAATTTGGGAGACGATCTGACCAAAGCAGGTCTGTCTAAGGGCTACAAGCTGGAATTCATGGAAAAGGTCGGACTGGTAAAATCAAAAGAAGACCGAAATTTCGACTTTTTCAGAGGACGGGTCATGTTTCCTATCCACAGTGTCACGGGACGGGTACTCGGTTTTGGCGGAAGGACGCTGATCACTGATAAAAAGATCGCAAAATACTTCAACTCTCCGGAGAGCATCATCTACAATAAAAGTGAGATTCTTTACGGACTGTATTATGCCAAAGGGGATATCATCAAGTATGATAATTGCTTCCTCTGTGAAGGATATACCGATGTCATCAGTATGCATCAGGCCGGTATCATTAACGCGGTATCGTCCTCCGGCACCTCGCTCACCAAGGAACAGATCAAGCTCATACGGCGTTACACGAGCAACATAACGATCCTTTATGACGGAGATGCAGCAGGGATCAAAGCATCGTTCAGGGGAATAGATCTTATTCTTGAGGAAGGAATGAATGTCAAGGTAGTTCTCTTCCCCGAAGGAGAGGATCCAGATTCCTATTCCAAGAAAGTAAGTCCCCCAGAACTTGAACAATACATCAAGAGCCACACCCAGGATTTCATTTCCTTCAAAGCTGATATCCTCCTCAAAGATGGGGAAACGGATCCGCTGAAACGTGCAGAACTCATTCGAGAAGTGGCGCATTCTGTTGCACTCATCCCGGACCAAATCACACGTACAGTGTATATGCAGCAGGTAGCCCAGGTATTTGGTATAAGCGAACAGATCGTGAATGCCGAACTCACCCGACTACGCAAGAATGTACTTTCCAGGCAGCTGCAGGAACCCGAGATCAAAGACCTTCCTGTCGATATTCCATCCACTGTTCAGCAGGGAGTTATTACGGAAATCGAAAGAGGTCCTCATCCGGGTGAATTCGCACTGGCCCGTATTATGGTAAAATACGGAGCATTTGAGCTCAATGGGTTCCGTGATCTACAGGGACAGCGTATTGAACAGTCTGTTAGCGTGATCGAACTAATTTGTCATGAATTGGATCAGGATGAACTCGGCTTTAGCGAACATTTGTTCGAACGACTGCACCGCATATTCATTGAAGGTCTATCACAAAACACCATCTACCAGACCAGTTATTTCAAGCGACTCGATGAT
>JBKCAB010000755.1:0-1416 GCA_046307935.1 Bacteroidota bacterium
AGGCCCGGTGATCACTGTACCTCCGTTCGCCTGTGAATTGTTGTAGAATGCCTCAGATCCGGAAAGGTTGATACCTGTGATCGATGGAAGTGTATAACTGTCACAGACCGCTGCATTCGCAACCGGCGTGATGATCGGTGCTTCAACAAAGGTAATAGATGCAGTTCCACTCGCCGTATTCAAGCAATTGGCATCTTCCACAGCAGAAATACTGTAAACACCCGGAGAGTTTCCAAGGATCATTGGACTCGTGCTACCAGTCAAAGTCTGAGCTGGACCACCGTTAAAAGTATAAGTGAGGATCCAATCTGGAGATCCTGTCAGAGAAACTTCGACATTTGAGGGTGTTGCTCCTGAACAATAGGAGCTGCCTCCCGAAATCTCCGCGGTTGGAGAGGGATTCACTACTATCGATTGCGTTCCATTGGCAGTATTGGAACAATTAGCATCAGAAATACCCGTCAACACATACGTTCCCGGTGCATTGCCCAATGAGATCGGACTTGTGATACCCGTTGCACTTTGAGGCAATCCGTTCAACGTGTAATCCACCGTCCAGCTCGAAACTCCCGTAACAATGGCAGCCACGTTGGTTACTGACTGACCGGCACAGTATACCGCTCCTCCTGTAAGTGAAGCTGTTGGCAATGCAGCACCTGGATCGATGGTGATCATTGTTGTTTCCTGGCAACCTATTGCAGAGGTCACTTGCACATAATAATCACCATCACATAGACCGGTAGCTGTTGCACCATTTTGCCCTATGGCTTGCATAGCGGAATCAAACCATTCGTAGGTATAGGGTCCGATAGAACCTGAACCTACAGCGGTTGCCTGACCATCACATGTACAGAACTCATTGTTGTCTGTAGAAGCGACCAATCCTACCGGAGTTATAGGAACACATCCATTGTTAAATTGTGCAATAAAGGCAGCATTTGCAGGGTTATTCGGGGCACCCGGTGTCTGCAGATTCGCCCCACACTGATTTGCGTCAAGCGCTGTCTCATTGTCAGTGCATCCTATCGCCCAATTTGCCTGCAGTAATGGATCACCGTCATTAAAGTAATAAACAGTATTTCTGTGATCGGCTGCTAACGCGTCTGCACCGTCCGCAAAGTAAATCAGGGTGTTTTGATTCGCTGATCCATAACAGACCGAGAAAACCTCGCAACCGTTGAGATCTACAATCCGAGCACAATCGCCAGCATTTGCCAGCAATGTATTACTCCATGTGCCGCCGGGTGTCCAGCCCGTTGGTGGATAAGAACAAGCCATTGCACCGGGAGTTGTTGAATTGCTTTCAAAAAGGGTGGTATTCGAAATAGGAGCAGAAATACGGCAATTACCATCGTTTAGGGAAATATCCACTGGTGGTATACTCGGATCAGGTGCGGTATTATTATATATTAGGAT
>JBKCAB010000756.1:0-10619 GCA_046307935.1 Bacteroidota bacterium
TTCCACAGCCGGAACGATAGCTCCTAATATATTACCTAGGTGCGGTGTTCCAGTACTTTGTATCCCCGTTAGAATGCGTGCCATCAGGTCGAATTTAAAGCGAATTTAGTCATTTTAAGATGAAATGGTCCCGCGTCCAACTGAAGGAGGGGGAAAGTTGTACATTTGTCCCAAAAGGTTTGCGTTGGGATTCTTGTCATTGATCTGGAAGGTATATGTTGCAATTGTGTTCGCGGTCTTTGCGGTACTCTTCTATCCTTTTTTGTGGGTTGTCTTGTTGGTGCCGTCTTGGAAAAAAAGTAGTTTCCGGATCTTTGTAGCATGGAGCTGGATGATGCGCGTTTTCTGCCTCTATGGGGTTCGAAAGGTGCTCAGCAATCCGCTTCCTGAAGGGCCTTACGTTATCGTTTCCAATCATTCTTCCTATCTGGATATCTTTTTGATGCATTCGCTGCTCCCCAAATATCCCTTTCTGTTCATGGGGAAGGCAGAGATCCTGAGTTATCCGATCATTCGGACTTATTTCAAAGGATTGAATATACCTGTTTACCGCAAAGACCGTCAAAAGGCGGCCCGGTCGTTCATCATGGCGAAAAGAGCCGTTGAGCAGGGTTGGTCGATCGTCATTTTCCCCGAAGGAACTATACCCGAGACAGGTAATCCAAAGATGCTTCCCTTCAAACAGGGAGCCTTTAAGCTGGCAAGATCGCTCAATATTCCTATCGTTCCGATCACTTTTACGAACAATTACCATTTGTTCTCAGATCCCGAGAATCTGCTTGGTCCAGCTCACCCGGGTATTTCCAGAGTGTACATTCACCCACATGTTTCAGCCGAACATGTTCAAAGCATGAGTGTGGAAGCCCTGACAGATCATTGTTTTGATGTGATCAATGCTCCCTTATTGAAAGAATATCCTGAACTTTTGAGTCAGAACGAAAAACAATGAAACAAAAAGTCTTGTAAATTTGATCCATGAAGATCACAGAAGATATCGTTGACCACATTGCCCATTTGTCGCGGCTCGAGTTTGTCGGAAAGGACAAAGAGGCGATCATGCAGGACATGCAGAACATCATCACGTTCATGGACAAGCTGAGTGAGGTTCCAACTGATAATGTAGAGCCCCTGATTTTTATGAGTGATGAGGTGAACAGACTCAGAGACGATATTCCCGAGTTAACGATTTCCAAGGAAGAGGCGTTGAAAAATGCGCCTAAGAAAGATTCTGATTACTTCAGGATCCCGAAAGTACTGGATAAATAATTCTTGAATAGCTCATCTTCGATCTCGTCCAAATGTCAGGTCAGCACCCGCATTGTCCGAATACCTTCAATGTGATTACCTGATCTGAGGTTCTGGATTTCACTGTCGCCGTTCCATCCATTGCTGAACCGCCTTCTTCATCAACGGTATTTTCAACCTGAAGTTCGAATTCCCAGTTCTTGTTGACATAGAGGAGTGTTTCACTGTCATTGGTTTCAACCGGTTGCAACATTTCATAGACGCCATTGATCAGCATTAAGCCGTTCATAAAAATAGATGCTCCTTCTACTGTCTTTGAAAAACCACAGCCTGCCCCTCCAATTTCCAATTGTGTTTCTTCAGATAATCCTTCATAATTGATCTCTCCAAGCTGGATGGAAGAATCTTCCTGACCGCCCAGCGGATCAAATGCTGTTGGATTTCCGTCGCAGCTCACCAAGAATGATACGATTGCTAACAAAGATATGATACGGTTCATGAGATAGAATTTACAAGAACAAGTGTAATCAAAATTTGTGAAATAGTACCTGATTCAGATTTTCAGATTGACCTTAGAAAGTGCTTTCGTATGAGCAACTCTTCTATTGGGCTTTTATTTCGTATTTGCTCATTAGTTTCTTGAACTCTTTGGTCAAGCGTATTTTTTCCAGATCCGGATCATCCATCATCCAAACAAAATCGTTGAATCCTGCGATAAGCGCATTTTCGAGATGTTTCATCGCAACTTTGTATTCTCCTTTTTTTGCGAAATCGCATGCGGTGTTGTAACTCCATGAGCTGTTCTTTTCAATTGCTTTATTGAACTCTCTGGAAGATCGTACCAATTCTAGGTCAGGATCACTCATCATAGCAGAAATATCAGTCCAACCATTTTCGACAGCCAATGATAAATTTTTCAGGGATTCATCAAGTTTTCCGTTCAGGGATTGCACACACGCCAGGTTGTAATATAACCTGGGCATACTTTCCAGAAAAACACCGAAATCCATCATGTTTTCAGCAGAGGAGATAGTCATACCTTTGTTAAGACTTGTCAGTGCCTTCAAAAGGAATGCTTCTGCCATTGGATTGTCTACATGGATAAAAAATTCACCGGTCTCCGTGCATCTCTCCAATTCTTTTAGAGGATCGAGAGGCACGTGAGAGAAAGACAGAATCCTATTGTAGCAAATATTCGCAGAATCCATGTTTTTCAACTTCTTGAAGGCAGTATATGCATACAAGTTGTCTAATGGGTACTGTTCCTGAGTATACCGCAAAATTGCACCATAATCTTCGTTGTGCAATAGCCGCATTAAGAGCATATTTCGTGCAATCCTGAAATTGGGATTATCCTCAAGTGCTTTCTTGTATTCTGATATACCTGATACAGGGTCGTTGAATTCAAATTCCAGGATCATACCCTTCAGACAATTCACAAAAACGGCACCCTGGTCGTAGGCCAATGCACTGTCCAGTTTAGCCATAGCCAATTCTTTTGGCATGATAAACATTTCTGAGGTAAATTGACTCAGTGATCGACATGATTCTGCGAAGAGCACTTTTGCAAAGTTCCCACTTTCTTTAATTTTTCGATCTCCCAGTAATTCCCTAAGGAGGGTCGCCTTGATGCTCATGCTGGTCAGGTCAGGTTTACCATTTTCCTGTTCCGTGAGACTACCGATTATGAATAGAACAAAATTCTGCACATCCTCCAGCAGTTTTTCACTCAAAATGAGCCTTGCTTTATCGATCAGCTGTTTATCCGTGCAAAGTTTTTGAAGCTCTTGGTAGAATTTGTATGCACTGGGTGTGGAAAGGGATATAATGTTGTCTTCTTTGATCTGTACGAGCATTCTGTTGAAGATGTCCGAAACTGATTTGTTATCAGATTGTGCCAAATCCTGCTGAATATCCCGAGAAACAGTTGAGACAATTTCGTTTGACATGATGTTGTGATCTGAAGAGCTGAATCCATGTTCTTGGGCATTGGAATTAATTTTTAAGAACACCTTATTTGATTGCGAAATAGGAGTTTCGAAATTACCAGAGATCATCGGGTTTTGAGGGTTTTTACCTGCTTGCTCAGGCACTTTTTTCAATAAATAAAGATTCAATTCTCTCAGTGAAACTTGTTCATCGTTATCGGTATCCGCCAATCCAGACAGGCCATTTATTAGTTCATAAGAGAATAAACCTCTTCCTCCTCCCCACTGATCTCCTTCTAATGACAACTCCCCCGGTTGGCAGGAAACAATCTTGATCTCGTCTTGCCAGATGTCCTTAAGAATGTTAGCGGTTGCTTCCATTCCTTCTCGACCACCTATCAAATTGCCACTTCGGCAAGCATCAGCAATAAAAATGGTTTTTATTCCTTTGGAGGAAAATGTGGCGATCCAACTTTTCAGATAATCAACACCAATTGCCCCCATTGGATAGACCGTAAATGGAGAATCGTAGGGTAATAGGTAGGCATCCTGAACAATCGTTTTATTTTCAACATCTCCATGACCACTAAAATAAATATAGAGTTGGTCTCCTTGAACCACTTTTTCTGCAAGAAAATTCAGCGTGCTCCAAAATGAAGAGTTTGTAGCATTTTCATTGATCAGTGTATGAACATTTTCTTTCGGAACGCCAGAAGAAAGCAAGTACTCAGCGAACACCATAGCATCCACGTCCGCATATTTCAATTCAGGAATACGCGGGTTCTTGTATTTGGAGACACCTACGATCAGCGCATAAGTTTCTCCGGATGATGCACCAATCCGGCTGGTGTTTTCTGCAGCAACGCCTCGCTGTGCAGCAGCATTGTAGGTCAGAATAAAAGTGAGTAGTGTAAATATAAAACGTGCAGGATGTATAATTAAATTAATTCTACTCTCAATAGAAGTCTGCGGTTCGTACAGCTCCATTTCCCGAGATAAACAACCATTAAGACGTAATGTTACATTCATAACTATAGTTTCCAGTCATGCTTGTCCAATTCGCTAACGCATGCGGCAAGAAGGTCAATACTTCCTTTAATATCGTCCTTGTGCGCCATTTCTATAACTTGGTGGAGGTGGCGAGTCGGTATAGAGATCGCACCGGCGATTGATCCCCCCTCGGTCATCCGTTGTATTCCTGCAGTATCTGTCCCACCAGCAGTAAGGATCTCGGGTTGCCATTTGATCTTGTGTTTGTCGGCCGTTTTTTTCATGAACTCAACCATGCGGTAATCACAAATTGTCGACGCATCCATTATCTTGATGGCGGTTCCTTCGCCCAGCTTCGTAATCATTTCGTGCGCTGCTGCCCCCGGCAAGTCAAATGCGATGGTGGTATCCAGACCGAATCCGAAATCAGGATTGATGCGCAGCGCTGCAACGTTCGCTCCCCGAATACCAACTTCCTCCTGAACGGTGAAAACTGCGTAAAGGTCATGCGGCAGCTTCTTTTTCTTAAGTACTTTCAAAGTTTCGATCAGGATAAATACGGCCAGGCGATTGTCGAGCGATTTTCCGTTGACACAATGGCCCATCTCGATGAATTCGCGTTCACGCGTGATCGGATCACCGATGTTCACCAGCTTCTTCACCTCTTTCGCACTCAGACCGGTGTCGATGAAGTAATCAGAAAGTTTAGCGGGCTTATCACGCTCTGCAGGCGACATGACATGGATGGGTTTTGAGGCCATTACGCCAATGACGTCCTGTTTGCCGTGTACGATTACGCGTTGTGCTGTGAGTGTTTTAGGATCAAAACCGCCCAAGGTGTGGAAGCGGATAAAGCCTTTATCGTCGATGTGTGTCACAATGAAACCAATTTCGTCCATGTGTGCACCGACCATGATCTTTTTGCGGTCATTTTCAGGTTTTGTTCCTCTACGGATCGCGTAAATATTTCCCATATTATCCAGGGAAACTTCGTCTGCAAGGCCTTTTATTTCAGAGAGAACGAGATCTCGGATCTTTTTCTCGAATCCCGGTGCTCCCGGTACGGTACAGATCTGGTTCAGCAGTTTTATATTGATGGGCATAGCGCTGTTTATTTGGATTAAAAATAGGGAATAATCGCTTATGTTCGTTTCGAGAATATGCTCAGAAATATAATCTGAAGAACATTTTAACTCAGGAATTAGGTTTATCAATTCATGCAAATTTCCAGATCTTTCGATTTGTCATGCATCAAATCAGTAACTTTATGTTGTGGCAAAGATAAAATCAGCTTTTTTCTGTCAGAACTGTGGGTATGAAACACCGAAGTGGCTCGGGAAGTGTCCGTCATGTAGCGAGTGGAACACATTTGTGGAGGAGGTCATTGAAAAGAACATCCCTACAGTAGTCGCCTTCTCTTCAACTACCAGGAACGCTAAACCGCAGACCTTGCAGGAGATCGACCAGCAGGAGCAGTCGCGCAAACCACTCAAGGATGGGGAGCTGAACAGGGTGCTTGGTGGTGGATTGGTTCCGGGGTCGTTGATCCTTTTTGGAGGAGAGCCCGGTATCGGTAAATCGACCTTGATGCTTCAATTGGCCGTAGAAGAAGACGGTATCAAGGTGTTGTACGTTTCCGGTGAGGAGAGTGAACAACAGATCAAAATGCGCGCGGAACGGATCGGGGTTAAGAACCAGTCCTGTTTCATTCTAACGGAAACCAACCTTCAGAATATCTTCAAGCAAGCCGAGCAGATCCAGCCTGATCTGATCATTATTGATTCGATCCAGACACTTTTCTCGGGTCAGATCGAAAGTTCACCGGGTAGTATCTCGCAGGTGAGGGAGTGCACAGCACAACTGCTGCGCTATGCCAAGCAGACTGGAACACCGGTATTCCTGATCGGTCATATTACCAAGGAAGGATCGCTGGCTGGACCTAAGGTTCTTGAGCACATGGTGGACACGGTTCTTCAGTTCGAAGGAGACCGGAATCATGTGTATCGATTGCTACGCTCCATAAAGAACCGTTTTGGGAGCACGAACGAGCTGGGCATCTACGAAATGCTGGGTAGCGGACTGAGACAAGTGGAGAATCCTTCGGAGATACTCATAACCAATACGGATCACACGCTTAGCGGTATCGCGATCGGCGCAACCCTTGAAGGACTTAGACCGATGTTGATCGAGGCACAGGCATTGGTAAGTACGGCGGCTTACGGTACACCGCAGCGTTCTTCGACGGGTTTTGATGCGCGGCGCCTGAATATGTTGTTGGCCGTTATGGAAAAACGCTGCGGGTTCCGTCTGGGGGCAAAGGATGTGTTTCTGAATATTGCAGGCGGAATCAAGGTTGATGATCCTGCCATTGATCTTGCCGTTGTGGCAGCTGTCCTCTCTTCGAATGCAGACATTGCCATTGAAAAGAATCTGGCGCTATCCGGGGAGGTAGGACTTTCCGGGGAGGTTCGACCGGTGAACCGACTCGAGCAGCGCATTCACGAAGCAGAGAAACTTGGCTTTGAGAAGATCATCATCTCTAAGTATGCCAAAGGCATCGATCAAAAGAACTTCTCGATCCGGCTTGTACCTTGTGGTAAGATCACAGAAGTGGTCAAAGCCCTTTTCTCTTGATCAGGATGATACTGTTGGCCCGCTTTTTCAAGTTCATTTTCCGTTTTCCTTTTTTCAGGAAATACTATTTCGGGCTATATACAAAAGTGTTTCGTCCACGTGGCTGGTTCAGGGGTAAAGTAACCACATGCAACTACCGAAATGAGCTTAAAATCCGGTTGGAGCTCGATGACTGGATCCAGCAGCAGGTCTTTTTCTTTGGAGTTTTTGATGCTAGGGGAATCAGATTTCTGGAGGGAGTACTCAGACCCGGAGATGTATTTCTGGATATTGGAGCAAACATCGGATGTTATTCACTGGCAGCGGCCGCGAAAGTAGGTCTGGAGGGTAAAGTGATCGCATTTGAACCTGTCGCCCATGTTTTTAAAAACCTGCAGTTCAATTTTGAACTGAACCGGCTCAACCAGGCAAAGGCGGAAAAGCTGGCTATTTATGATCGTGAAGGATCGGTAACCATGCATGTAGCCGGACGCGAGAACCTTGGAATGTCGAGTATGCTCAGGCATGACGCGGAGAACGGACATACTGAGGAGGTAATTACCAGTACGCTCGATGGCTACCTTGCTGAAAATGGCATTGAAGGTGTAGACCTAATCAAGTTGGATATTGAGGGCGCCGAGCTTGCAGCTCTGAAAGGAATGTGCAATACACTCACCAACCTTAGGCCGGTACTGATCATTGAGATCATTGACACCATGACACCGGACGGAGAAGCCATCCTGGAGTTACTCCGAGAACTGAACTACAAAGCATTTACACTGAATGAGGAAGGCATAAAAGAAAATTTTAGGGCCTACAGCTCCCGTGAAGCATATTACAATTACCTCTTCCTGCCCGCAGAGAAGCTGTGATGGCCCCCTATTTACTTCAGGATGTTCACCAGCTTTCTGAGCTCGTCCAGCTGTAACACGTAAGCACCTGTCTCCAGTGTTGAAAGGTCGATCGTACCCGATACAAAAGTCCCTTCCTTCACAACTTGTCCATTCATGGAATATACCATGTAATTTGCGGGATCATTAACACCGCTGATGTGGAACAACCCGTCAGAAGGGTTTGGATAAACAGTGATCCTTTCATGCATGTTGAGCTCCTGGGCAGAAACAAGCGTCTGGTCGAAAGTGACTGAGCCGACCTTGTTCACGATCCAATTCGCCGGGTCGATCGACAAAAGGGTAGCATCGGAAATTCCTGTGATCTCGTAGAGTTCGCTGTTGGAAGAGACATCTAGGCGAACAATGGTATCAGGCAGAGAAGGTCTTACAATCCGGATATCTATGGGATTCGTAAACGTAGGAGTAACGGAAGGTGCAGAAGTGATGTGATTCAGCTCAACGAGCAACGATGATCCAGTCTCGTTCCACCGCAAAGAATAGGTCGGGTAACCCTCTCCGAAATACCACTCTTCGAAATAGGCATTGAGGTCAAGCCCTGTGGCGACCTGGAAGAAATCGCGGATGTCGATCCCCTTGGCCACACTGTCCGCAAAGGCTGTCTGGAAGTTCTGTAGTGTGTTGAAGAAAAGATCATCGTCATTCACCAAATAACGGAGTGCATGAACAATAGCTGATCCTTTATCATAGGTCAATCTTCCGCTAAAGACTCTTCCTTCATTAAGGCTGTCGAGGACCCAGACGCTTCCCCCGGGGAACTGCATCACATTGTCGTGCACATCCAGCATTTGAGGTCCTTCCTGTCCCGGATAGAGGTTTTCCAACATCAGGTGTTCGCTGTACGAAGCAAATCCTTCGTTGATCCAGATGTCGCACCAGGAAGCACAGGTTACGTTATTGCCCCACCACTGGTGTCCTAACTCATGGCTGGTCAGACTTTTTTCAAAGAACCCCTGGGTGGTCATCGTTTGATGTTCCATTCCACCTGATAGCGGAGCCATGCAATGTCCGTATTTCTCGTTCTCAAAAGGGTATGGCCCATAAAGCGCGTAGAAAAGCTCCATAAAGTCTGCTGTTTCATTGACCCTTGTTTGGAAATAAGGCAGTGTTTCCGGATTGTCGTAGATGTAATTCTTGATCATGATCGGGGCAGGAGCTCCAACCGGATTGGCATAGATTGTATAGTCAATGTACTTTGCAACAGACACGGAGATGAGGTAGTAATCGATAGGATGCCGGTGTTTCCATTCATAGCGCGAGAATCCGCCGCCCATGTTGGTCACATTTTCAAGGATTCCGTTCGACCCGGCTTTGCAAGTATCAGGAACTGTGATCCAGACCTGAGAGCTGTCCGCCTTATCGGTGAGCGATTGTTTACAAGGCCACCATTCATAAGCAGAGAAGGGTTCAGAGAGCGACCAGGTTACCTTGTTGCCCCACGAAGGAGAGCTATCGTGTGTCATACCGCTTCCACCGAAAGGAGTCGATGCAGCAGTGGGTGGGGTACCTGAATAATCGACTGAAATGATGAATGCGTCTCCGGCAATTGAATTTACAGGCACTTTGATGGCTGATCCGTTCCTTGAATAAAGTACGGGGGATCCATTGACCCTGATCTGTGATATGATGTGATTACCATGAAGCTCGAAAAGAGCAGAGTCAAGGTATGTTATTGCGTGAGCATGGATCTCACCTGTACCTGAAACATCTGTGGAAACATTGCTCATCGCGATATTCAGACCATAAAAATGAACATCGTATTTTTCTGTTTCAGCGATCTGATCAAAGGTCAACGAAGCACTCTTTGTAATTGAATGGATTGTTTTGACCCGTTTTGAACAATGAGTGGCATTCTCTTGCGCATTTACAGCGAACAATTGAAGGAGGGCAATTAACAGAATGTGTACACGTAAATTCATCTGCATGGTTTTGGACAAAAGTACATGAACTGTTTCGATAAAAAAACAGCTTTATTGAGCCATTAGTGCCACACCGAAGAGTGACATGGAAAGATCATTCAGTGACAAGTAGATGTTCGTTCGCTTTGGTGAACTCGAAAGGATCATCGCGGCCGCAAAAACGCCAGATAGCCAGTAAGCTATGTTTGACAGGTATTCACTGTTGATCAAGGGGAATAGCACGTAGAAAATGGAAATGCAGACGACACCGAGCGCTCGGGTTGAATTCGCTCCCAACAAATGGGGTAGGGTAACAATGTGGTTTTTGTCTAAATGTATGTCCCTGATGTCGAAGGGAAGCGTCAAGCTGAAGAAATACAATACAAAAAGTGCAATTTGTTCCGTCGGCGCTGAATTGTTAAGCGGAACAATCACCAGAATCATTGTCCATACCATCGCCACGATCGCATTTTTCAGTACCGGAATCTGACGAAGAGTAAAACCCGATATGGGCATTACATAAAACGTACATAAAAGAGCCCCAAACAGCAGTATAATCGCATTGTCAATTGAAAATGGAATGCAATACAGTCCAATGACGAAGCAGACCAGTGCAAAAAAACTTGTCACTAGACGCATCTGGCATGAATATTTTCTAACCCATTCAAGCCAATCGGTTTGGTGATCACTGAATAAAGCTTTGTACAAACGTTGAGCGTTGTATACCGTTAGCACCGCTGACAGCACGAAAAATGGATATAAATAATCGTCAGTAACAGCTGATGCATGAAGGATGCCTGCGCTCAATATTCCAGCTGAAACTGCAGTAATCAAATTGGTATAAATAAGCATTCCTCTCATACCTATGGTACAAAGAACACGAAAAAATTACAGGGCTCAATAGGACAACGCAAAATGAACGTTAAATTCTTGTTAGCGTGTCGAAAAGCATCGTTTAGTCTTTATTTTTGTAAAAATAAAAACGAACTGATTATGAAACTTTTTAGACTTGGTGCTTTTGCACTTTTAGCTGT
>JBKCAB010000757.1:0-13333 GCA_046307935.1 Bacteroidota bacterium
ACCACAATTTGGGCTCATTTCCTCTGCAGACACGATCTGCTCGGGTAATTCAGCTGTTTTAAGTGCTCAAGGTGGAGGCGACTACCTGTGGTCAACTGGGGAAACGAATGCATCCATCCTTGTAAGTCCGCAATCGACAACGACATATATGGTCGCTATCAATACAGCAAGTTGTAGCGCTCAACTGCAGGCAACGATCGCTGTAATTCCAATGCCAACTGCTATAGTGGAGGATACATTTTTCGTCGCTTCAGGTGGACAAGTAAGATTGGAGGGGCCTGAAGGCTTTTTAAGCTACAGCTGGCTACCAACTGACCATCTATTAAGCTATTCCACTCATGAAACCATTTTTACCGGGACAGAAAACACTGTATACACCGTTACCTCGACAAGCGAAAACGGCTGCCAGCGGATCGATTCTGTGTTTGTAGTTGTAGTGGAATTGAACGCTCCAACAGGTTTTTCTCCCAATGGAGACAATTTAAATGAAGCCTTCGTTGTACCGGAACTCCAGTTTTACAGCGGGTCCTTGATTGTATGGAACCGATGGGGGGATATTGTCTACGAAGCAGAACATTACAAAAACGACTGGAAAGGATATTGCTCCGAACCGTTGTGTATGGGTTCCGGAAAATTACCTGAGGGAACCTATTACTACGAGATATCGATCAAAGGTTTGAAATTCACCGGTTTTACCACGTTGAAATTGTGATGCAAAAGTACTTTCTGATATGGATCCCTTTCGCGTTTTGCTTCTTCGGAGTATACGCCCAAAACCTTTATCGATTCTCCCAATTCAACAGTGTTAGGAGCTTATACAATCCTGCTGCAATGGGTGCTGAGGCCTCTTTGAGTTGCGATCTTATCTACAGAAATCAATGGGCAGGGGTCGATGGTGCACCCCAAACGGCCGGATTCACAGGGTCGTATGACCTACATTCAGGGATGGCAGTCGGACTGAATTTCTACAATGATCGTGCAGGACTGAACCAGACCAATTCGTTCACCGTGAATTATTGCTACCGTGTCGAATTCAATGATCAACAATCCCTTTCTTTTGGTTTAGGTTTGGGAGCAGACAATATCTCATGGAATCTGGGTGAAGCGACCTTAACCCAAACCGGTGATCCAGCTTTCGGTGCCTCCCATTCAGTTTTCAGGTTCAACGGAGCTGTTGGATTGTTTTACAAATCGGAACGATTCCATGCAGGAGTTTCCATTCCGCAACTGTTCCAGAATTCGATCTCCGGCGTTGAAAAGGGATTTCGTCCACCGCGATGGCACTATTACGCAATGACCGGTTATGTAGCAGAACTTTCGGATAACTTCACGCTCAATCCTCAAGCACTCGTTAAACTCACTTTAAATGCGCCTGTGCAGGCAGATGTGATCCTGCGTGGTGTGTTTTCCAATATAGTTGGTATCAGCCTGGGATACCGCACCGAGTATTCGCTGATCGCTGGAATTGATTTCGAGATCATACGCCGATTGAGATTGGGTTATGCCTTTAATCACGACGTGGGTAAGCTGGCACGTACCAAAGGTATGTCGCATGAAGTAACACTTGGAATTGGCGTGCCTTATTATTCGGGAAAAGACGGGATCGGACAGCAGCGCTACTACAACAAAAAGGGAGGGTTTCGCACCAATTTCCGCAGAAAAGCCATACGAAGAGGACGCTGATGAAGCAGCCCTTTTCAACTATTGCAGAACCAGATCCGCTGTTGAAAAATCACCTTAAAAAACATCCCAAATGTGAACATTAACCCCATGAAATCTGTTCGAGTGCTGTATATTTGTACCCTCAAACAAAACGTATTGGAATGAGTACTTTCTCAACCCGTCACATCGGTCCGAATGAAGCAGAAAAGACTGCTATGCTTAAAAAGATCGGTGTTGGATCAATCGAAGAATTGATCGATAAAACCATACCTGCACCCATTCGATTAAGCGGTGAGCTGAATGTCGCTGATGCAATGTCAGAACAAGACTATCTGCAGCATATTACAGCGCTCGGAAAGAAGAATGTTGTCGCGAAATCATTCATTGGAATGGGTTACAACGAAACGATCGTTCCTTCCGTGATTCTCAGGAATGTTCTTGAAAATCCGGGATGGTACACTGCATACACGCCTTATCAGGCAGAGATCTCTCAAGGTCGCCTGGAAGCGCTATTGAATTTTCAGACGATGGTGCTGGAGCTCACGGGTATGGAGATCGCGAATGCGTCACTCCTCGATGAAGGCACTGCTGCCGCAGAGGCAATGATCATGTTCTGGAATGCCCGTTCGCGCGGCGATATCAAAGAAGGAAAGAACCGTTTCTTCATTGCTGACTCCTGTTTTCCTCAAACCATTGATGTAGTTGAGGGAAGAGCGAAGAACCTCGGGATTGAGCTGGTGATCGGTGATCCGACAATATTGGTTCCGGATAATGGTTTCTTTGGAGCGCTCGTGCAGTATCCAGATGCCAAAGGGGTGATCACTGACATTAAATCGTTCATTACAAAAGCAAAGGAACATGGCGTTCAGGTTGCCGTTGCGGCTGATCTCCTATCCCTGGTCATCCTAAATTCTCCGGGATCGCTGGGAGCAGATGTTGTATTGGGTTCTTCTCAGCGCTTCGGTGTTCCGATGGGATACGGTGGTCCACATGCGGCTTTCTTTGCGGCTCGCGACGACTACAAGCGAAGCATGCCTGGAAGGATCATCGGTGTATCGAAAGATGCTGATGACAACCTTGCTTTGAGAATGGCGCTTCAAACACGAGAACAACATATCAAACGCGACAAAGCGACCTCCAATATCTGTACTGCACAAGCGCTGCTTGCCGTAATGGCCAGCATGTATGCAGTATATCATGGACCTCACGGAATGCGAGAAATCGCGCTTCACTGCCATTCATTGGCATCAAAGACCGCCGCAGGACTTAAGAAAATGGGTGTCGAGATCGGATCGGAAAATTTCTTCGATACCATTTGGGTAAAAGGTGTTGATACTGCTTCGATCCGCAGAGCCGCAGAGGAGTTGAAAATGAACTTCAACTACCTCAACAACAGCGAGGTGACGATTTCATTTGGAGAACCGCACACCATAGTTGATGTGCAAACCATCCTGGATGTTTTTGCGCAAGTGGAAAACAAAGCCACAAGTCATGTAAGCGATGAACGTCTCACCAATCTGTCTGCCAATTTCATGCGCTCGGATGGCGTGTTCACTCATCCAACCTTCAATAGGTACCATTCTGAATCCAAGATGATGCGCTACCTGAAACGACTGGAAAACAAGGATCTTTCTTTGGTTCACAGCATGATCCCACTTGGTTCATGCACCATGAAACTGAACGCAGCCAGCGAACTTATCCCGATCACCGACCCTCAATTCGCGAACATGCACCCCTTCGCTCCTGTCAATCAGGCCCAAGGATACCATGAAATGTTCCATCAGCTGGAAAAGGATCTTTGCGAAAGTACCGGATTTGCAGCCATGTCATTGCAACCAAACTCGGGAGCTCAAGGAGAATATGCCGGTCTCATGGTCATAAAAGCCTATCACGAATCGCGAGGCGACTTCCAGCGCAATAAGATGATCATTCCTTCTTCTGCACACGGCACTAATCCGGCTTCTGCTGTTATGGCGGGTTTTGAGGTTGTCGTAACCAGCTGCGATGAGAATGGGAACATCAATATCGATGAACTAAGGCAGGTAGCATTGGATCTGCGCGAATCACTCGCCGGGCTGATGGTGACCTATCCATCCACGCACGGGGTGTACGAGGAGGGAATACGTGAGATCACCTCGATCATACATGAGAATGGCGGACAAGTCTATATGGATGGTGCCAATATGAATGCGCAGGTTGGTCTGACCAACCCAGGAAACATCGGTGCTGATGTTTGTCACCTGAACTTGCACAAGACCTTTGCGATCCCTCATGGTGGCGGAGGTCCCGGGATGGGGCCTATTGGTGTAGCCGCTCACCTCGCGCCTTTCCTACCGGGAAGTCCGGTGATAAAGGCCGGTGGAGAAAAGGCGATCCACGCTGTTTCTGCAGCTCCATACGGCTCAGCCCTGATCTTGCTCATTTCATACGGGTACATTAAAATGCTGGGCGCGAAGGGACTTCGTCATTCAACAGAGATTGCGATCGTGAACGCCAACTACATCGCAGCTTCGCTCAAAGGTCACTACGACATTTTGTATACCGGAAAGAACGGTACAGTTGCGCACGAAATGATCCTCGACTGCCGCGATTTCAAACGTACAGCAGATGTTGAAGTAGCAGACATTGCAAAGCGCCTTATTGATTTTGGGTTCCATGCGCCAACGGTTTCCTTTCCTGTGGCCGGGACACTGATGATCGAACCAACTGAATCGGAAGACAAAGAAGAACTCGACCGTTTCATCGAGGCCATGATCAAGATCCGTCAGGAGATCCGAGAAATAGAAAACGGACATGCTGACAAGGAAAATAACCTGCTCAAGAATGCACCGCATACGGCAGATTGTATCATCAACCGCAACTGGAATTATCCCTACTCACCGCAGGAGGCCGCTTATCCAGTAGCTTATCTGAAAGATTACAAGTACTGGGTGCCTGTGCGTCGCGTCGACAATGCCTACGGAGACAGGAATCTGGTCTGTTCATGCCCAAGTGTTGAAAGCTATATGATCAGTGAATAATACCGATCGAACAAATGTTGATCCCTTCCGTTTTCGGAGGGGATTTTTTAATTAATTCGTAATTTAGTCTAAACTTGATCCTATGCACAAATCCATTTACCTCATCATCGTATGTTTTCCACTTATTGGTGTTTTCGGGCAATCGCACGAGCGCGGCACCTTTTCATTCACCCTCGGCTATGACGCAGGTGTGCATGGTGTGGCGTACAATTCAGAATACAATGGCAATAAACTGGATCAGGATACCAGTGCGGCGGGCACGCGTATGGGTCACCTTACGGCGAGCTATAACCTTTTTAAATTCATGTCCATTGGTCTTGATCTCCGATCCGGGGGCTACGTTGAAGATCCAGAGAATGCAACGGCAAATGGGAACCGCGTTTCAATGACCGGTATCAATCTGCGCTTCTATCCCGTGAACAGAGAAAAATTTGCCTGGTACATCGGTCCTTCCTTCGGTATAAGCCGTCTCGAGATCAACCGGATCTATACGTTTATTATCTCCATTCCTGCCAAATACCGCTACAGCGCAGGACATTTTGGTTTGGAAACAGGCTTCAACTGGTATTTTGCTAAAAACTTTGGAATGAACTTCGCGCTGGGATACAGTGGACAAAATTACCGGATGTATTACTACAGTCTGAACAACGAAGAACAAGACCTTACCAATTTTGACAATACACTTCAAACCATTGGTATTCACATGAATCTAGGTCTTTCTTTCAGGTTTGGTGGACGATAAGTCAGCTATTTTCGATTTCATTTTAAGCATTTCTTTTTTTTTATCACATTGAAAAAAATTAAAAGTACGATTCTTCATAGGTTGAACAAAAATCCCCTTTAGAATCTGAAAGTTACTCTCGCTGTTAAATTTTAATTACTTTTCCTACGAATAACACTGTTTAAATAATTAAAAATGAAACATCGTAACATTCTCCCTTGCATTTTTATATCATTTTCGTTTTGTTTTGGATTGATTTCATTCGCCTCGAGTCAAGAAATGGGTAATGAGCAAGGCAACAACATAATTGTTATGGATGGAGAATTGGAAGGTTCGATAGAAGTTTTTGTCGATCCAACAAACTTTGATTGCGAATGTGAAGATGTGATATCTCATTTGTTCTTTAGAAATGAGAGTGAAAATTTATACTTAACAGAAGATGGTTTAATTCGTTTGGAAATTTATAATGAAAATTACATTTTCTATTTTAGGATTGAAACAAATTGTTGTGCAGTTCGTCCCGGAATATACACTATGAATCCGAGTCGTTGGGACATAGGAAACGATGAATAGATTTAGCCATTTTTCTAACCTTGCCAACTTCATATTTTCAAAAAGTTCCTATCTTTGTCTCCAAATGTTAGAAAGACGACCTCATAACCCGATCATTTGTATGCCGCGAATTACCATGCGCTGGCAGGTCTCTTTTATGTGCTGCTAAGCGCTTTAAGGGTCGCTGATCCCTACTCAAATCAGCAAACGATCTCCTTAATCTTTAAAATTTTTCAACGTGGAAACTCTTGCTTTGCAAGCAGTCGGAACATCGAAATATCCGAACAACGATCAACAACTGATCCAGCGGCTCGCTTTTCTGGAATCCAGAGCTGCCGAAATGGAAGAAAGCATCCGCTATGCCGGTAGCCTTCAGCGTTCTATCCTCCCAAATGAGCGGATCTTCCGGAATATCTTTCGGGATGCCTTCGTGTTATTTCAACCGAAAGATATCGTAAGTGGCGATTTCTACTGGATCTTCCAACATCACGACGACGTCTATTTCGCCGTGGGTGATTGTACCGGACACGGAGTTCCGGGTGCACTGGTCAACATCGCAGGGAATACGCTACTTCGCCAGCTCATCCGTCTGGAGGGTGTTTCTGATCCTGCCCAGATCATTCGTTTATTGGATCAGGAGCTGACTAGTCTTTTCAACGAAAACCTTTCCGTCGGTGAACGCAGAGACGGCATGGATATCGTCTTCTGCAAGTTCAATCTACGTCAGATGAAAGGCTCTTTCTGCGGTGCGGGTCGACCGCTTTACTTGGTCCGTGAAGGTGAGCTGGTGGAATTCAAAAAAGGTGCTGATGCCATTGGATATTCACCTGAGGGACTGAAAAACTTTGAAACCGTCCATTTCAGCTTAAAGGAAGGTGATCAGTTCTACTTGTTCTCTGACGGTTACACGGATCAGTTTGGTGGGGAGAACATCAAAAAGTTCAATCGCAACAGGTTTCGTAATCTTCTACTATCGCTGCAAGAAATGCCGGTCAGCAAACAAAAGAAAGAGCTGGAACTGTCCTTTGAAAACTGGAAAGGAAATCAGGAACAGGTGGATGATGTTTGTGTAATTGGTATAAGTGTTTAGTATCTTTATGCATGAGATGTGGATCAAGATTATATGCTCTGTGGTGGGTTTTCTCATGATCACTGTTGTTTCAGGACAGCGACACCTGTCTCTCGACACGCTGGAGACACCCGACTATTTTGAGAATGTACACGTATTGAAAATAGCCGAGGACTCCCTTCAAAGCACGTTTGTTATTTGGATCAAAGCGAACGTGAAGGGGCACTTTCATCAGGAACATACTGAAAATATCATCGTTTTGGAAGGAAAAGCCGAAATGCTGTTCAATGACAAACGGATCATTGTGAAAAAAGGAGATTATTTGAACATTCCGAAAGGAACGAGGCACTCCGTTGAAAAGGTGTTTTCGCGGAAACCGTTGAAGGTCGTTTCGATCCAGTCCCCTCATTTCGATGGTAAAGACAGAGTATTTATGGAAAACAATTGACATGACAAAGAGCTTGATTTCTATGCTTTTCTTGAGCACTTTTGGATTTGGACAAAGCAGCATCGTCTGGGAACCGGAAATACCGGTCGCAGATGGTTCGGTTTACGGCAATCTGAGGCCTAGGGTCGTTCTCACTTCGACTAACGTGCCTCTGGTGGTCTTCTCGAAAATATCGAATGGAAGCGTACATGCTGCTCGTTGGAACGGATCGTCTTTCAATACCCCAATTGCACTGCTGCCGCAAGGCGAATCGGCCTATGTAGCCTCGTGGACGGGACCGGATGTGGCTTCCAAAGGAGATACTGTTATCGTGGTTTATAAAGACAGTGACCTGGAGAACGGAAGAATCTATTCCCTTCGGTCAACTGATGGCGGGATCAGTTTTTCTGATACGATTCACGTAGATAGTCATCCCGCTGGCGTCACCTGGTTACCGGCACTTGACTTAGATGAGAATGGAAATCCTAGCGTGATCTATATGGGGCATGATCCCGTCTGGCTGCATCCGCGTTATTTTGTCACCCATTCTACGGATCAAGGCTTGACCTATCAACCTGAAATGGATATTGCCGTTGCGCTACCGGATGAGGCTTGTGATTGTTGTCCTGCTGAGTACGTCATCAATGGTGATCGCCATGCCCTCTTGTTCCGTAATAATGCTGCCAACATTCGGGATATTTATGCGATCTATTCCTCCGATGACGGTATTTCTTACCCCGTTTTGGAGAATATCGATCAATTGGACTGGAATGTGAATTCGTGTCCCTCGACCGCCCCTCATGGACTACTGCGCGACACGGATCTTATCACTGTATCAGCCAGCAAGGCATCTGGTGAATACAGAGTGTATCTATCCAAAAGCACGGCAAATACTGATCTGAACTTTGTTTCCCGCATTGAAATGACCCCTCCCGTAAATTTGAACGGGATCCAAAATTACCCGCGCATATCCGGAAAAGGAGACTCTGTTTTCTTGGTATGGCAAGAAAGCGAAGGATCAGCGATGGACATCATGTGTGCTTTCACAACGGGGAATGATCTGAATGATCTGCTCACGACGAAACACACGGTCAATGCCAATACGACAAGCTCTCAAACCAATCCGGATATCGTTTACCGAGATGGAACAGTGCACCTGGTCTATCAAGATGCCTTCACGGGGGATGTGATCTACCGAAAAGGTATTCTCGGAAGTGCCGGTATATCAGAAGCTGATGAATCGAATGATCTAACTCCATTTCCAAATCCTACAAATAATGGTCTTGTCGAACTAAGAGGAGTAAATTCAAACGCGGAACTACGTGTATTGGATGTAACCGGAAAGGAATTGAAAACGACGATCCATCGGGAAAATGATTCTGTGTTGATCGACCTATCAGCGTATGATGAAGGGATGTATTTTCTGGTTATTTCAGGCCAAGGAAGAACGTTCATCCGAACATTGATCAAGTAGCCTTAATCAAAGATCTTTTTAAAGAAGGAGTTAAAGGTGTTCACAGTTCTCCTGATAGTTTACTTTTTAGGGCGAATTGAATGCATGAAAAAACCAGCTGGAAAGTGGTGAAATAAAAAAGCGCCTCGGTTTACGAAGCGCTTTAGTCAGTAAAAATTCAATCTCAAATACCGAACGCGGCCTTGATCTTATCGACGTAATCGAGTTTTTCCCAGGTGAACAGCTCAACTTCCCTGGTAATCTTTCTGCCATCTGGAGCTTCGAAGGTTTTCTTCACCACTTCATTCTCACGACCCATGTGTCCGTAAGCTGCAGTCTCTGAATACATCGGGTTTCTCAGCTTCAGTCGCTGTTCGATGAAGTATGGACGCATATCAAAGATCTCCTCGATCTTCTTGGCAATCTCGCCATCTGTCAAGTTCACCTTGGAAGTTCCATAGGTATTGATGAACAAACCGCAAGGCTTCGCTACACCGATCGCGTAAGAAACCTGAACAAGTACTTCATCACACAATCCGGAATGTACCATGTTCTTTGCAATGTGTCTTGTTGCATAGGCCGCTGAACGGTCTACCTTGGACGGATCTTTTCCGGAGAACGCACCGCCACCGTGAGCACCTTTTCCACCGTAGGTATCCACTATGATCTTTCGACCTGTCAAACCGGTGTCTCCATGCGGACCACCAATCACGAATTTACCGGTTGGGTTAATATGATATTGGATATCATCCGTGAACAACTTCTGTACTTCAGGTCTCATTTTGGCCTTGACACGCGGAATCACGATATTGATCATATCCTCCTTGATCTTCTTGAGCATGTTCGCTTCTGTATCGAAATCGTCATGCTGTGTAGAAACGACGATCGTATCTATACGCTGAGGAACGTTGTCGTCGGAATACTCGATAGTTACCTGTGACTTTGCATCCGGGCGAAGGTAACCGATCACACTCGACTCATGGTTACGGATATGTGACAGCTCCTGCAGGATCTTGTGTGCAATATCCAAAGCCAAGGGCATGTAGTTCTCGGTTTCCCTAGTAGCATATCCAAACATCATTCCCTGGTCACCTGCTCCCTGATCTTCAGGATTCGTGCGCTCAACTCCCTGATTGATATCAGAAGACTGTTCATGCAATGCCGATAGAATACCACAGGAGTTCGCATCGAACATGTACTCAGATTTCGTATATCCGATCTTCTTGATCGTCTCACGGGCAATGTGCTGAACATCCAGGTAGGTACTCGTCTTGATTTCACCGGCAAGAACCACCTGTCCGGTCGTAACCAGTGTCTCACATGCTACCTTTGACTGTGGGTCAAAAGCCATGAAATGATCGATCAACGCATCGGAGATCTGATCTGCGACCTTATCAGGATGTCCTTCGGATACTGATTCTGATGTAAATAGATATGACATTTGCTCTTCTAACTTATGATGAAGCGCAAAATTAATAAAAAGGTATCGGTTCTGAAAGTACCTTTTACATGTATTTCCTCATGCAGAGCTCAATCCATTTTTTGTTTTTTCATTCCACCGGGTTGGCAACAGGCCGGTAATTTCTGGATAGCTTCTTGAGTAGCCTTTACTTCATCGGCACTGTAGCCAATGGAAGCGATCTTTTCTTTGACCTGAAGCAGTGAGATCTTCTTCGAATTGAATTTCACGGTCACTTTTTTTGTTTCGAGGTCAAGCTCCGCGAAAGCTACTCCTTTCGTGTAGTTCAAACCCTCCTCGATCCTGTTCTTGCAGTCACCACACTCTGCGGAGGTCTGAATAACAGCTGTTTCACTTTTGCTTTTTTTCTCTTGTGCCATGGTTAAACCAGTCAGCACCGCCATGATCATTACTAAAACTGTTCTTTTCATACTTTTTATTTTTCTTTTATTAACTAATTGTTCAACTACCAAAAGCGTTCCAGGTTGTGCGGTGCACATCTTAAAAATGCTTAGAACTTTTGAACCCAGTCCAGCATCCAGAATACTCACCTTACTTCTTCCTTTTTATCGCATAACGTAATCCCACATATACATTGAGCCCCATTACAGGCCCCCAGATCTGTGTTGCATCAAATTTGCTTCCAAACGGATTCGCAGCATCGATAATTGGATCAGTTTGCCGGTAGTTCGTCAGGTTTTCTATTCCGAGGTAAAAATCCCACTTTTTGTAAATGTGCGTGATCTGCGTATTGACCATCGGGTAGATTGCTGAGTATTTTACGTCATTAGATGCGTTCATACCCGGTAAACGAGACGTTCCGAAAACGGATACAGTAAGATCGTATTCCCATCGCTTATCCCTGCTGAGGTATCCGACATTCATGAAGCCACGGTGGCGCGGAATCATAACTTGTTCACGCAATTCGCCGGCATACTCTGCTCTCACATCAAGGAACTTATAAGCAAGACGCAGCTCAATGGTTTTAGTTGGCTTGATGCTCGCCTCTGACTGAAAACTGTTGGAATAGGAAATGCCCTGCTGATTGAGGAAACGGATGGCATTCAGTTCCCTGTCTACAATGAGCTGGTTCTCGAATAGTGTATGGTAAAAATCAACTGAAATAGTTGCTTTTCTACCAAACAACCTGTATTCCTGAACCACTGAACCGCCGACATTCCACGATACCTCCGGCTTCAGTTCATCCAGCATGATCCACGGAGCGGAGGTTGCCAGCAAAGAGATATTGTCGATTATGTAGTTCGGCACCCTCCAACCTTTACCTCCGGTGAAACGGAGATCCGTATATTCGGTGAGGGTGTACTTCGCATGCAACCTCGGTGAAATCTGAAAACCGTATAAATTGTGGTAATCTGCTCGCGTTCCTGCAACAGCTGTGAATCGCATACCGGTATAGGTATATTCTGCAAAAGTGCCAGGCACCAGCTCTACCCTGTCAGAAGTTAAGGTGTCATGCAGCTGCTGCGCGATATCGGTATAAACACCACTCAAACCCAATTTAATCTTGTGATCTGTAGTGCCGATAATACCATCGAAAATGGCGTTCACATAGGCCCGTTTCTCCTCTCCCTCAAACTTCCGCTCACCGAAAAGGGCGTCGAAACTTTGGTATTTTAGATTGTACACAACACCTATGGAGTTATAGGGCTTCTTCATGAAGAATCCGGTTTTCGCAAAAGCATCGATGTGTCTTGAGTCGATATTTACGGCGTATCTCAGGCCTTCATCCCCTCCGGGAGCACCAATCTGCCCACCGTATTTCTGATCGATGTAGGCATTCACACCAAATTGGGATTCCATTTTCTTTCCCTGATATGCCCACCGATTGAGAAAAGCCACTGCATTACCCATCGGTAGATCACGGAATCCATCCCCATTCTTATCCATTTCCGCAAAGACTCCGGAAGCATGAGCCAGCCATCCGGTACTCCACCGCTCATTGAGCATATGACCTGCATTCATATTGAGCTCTGCCCGTCCGAACATATTACCATATACGTTCACATAGAGCTGCTCCATTTCATTGGGTTTCTTAAGTTCAACATTAATCAATCCAGCCATGGATTCATAACCGTTGACCACATTACCCGTTCCTTTGGTGATCTGTATTGATTCGATCCATGTGCCTGAAATCGAATTCAATCCGAAAGCGCTTTCCAGCCCGCGCAGGTATGGGATATTTTCGAACTGAATCTGGGTATAAACACCATCAAGGCCCATCATCTGGATCTTCTTAGCACCCGAAACGGCATCGGTTATATTGACATCCACTGAAGCATTGGTCTCGAAACTTTCGGAAAGATTACAGCAAGCCGCCTTTCTCAATTCGGTAGAGGTCAACTCCTCCACGTGTAAAGTTTTCAGTCTTGATATGCTGTGTCCGTCGCGTCTGTATTCTACTACTACTTCGGGCAAAAGCTGGTCTGAGTAAAGCACGATGCTCAAGGAAATGTACCGGTCTTTTTTATCCACTACCAAGGTGTCGGGGGTAAATCCCATTGCTGTGACGACCAACGTATCCGGCAAATCCTTCGGAAGTATGAGTTCAAAAGTTCCGTCTTCGCCGGTCACGGCCTTCAGTCCGGAGCGAAGGAGCTTCACTTTGGCCCCATAAATGGGCACTTTTTTATTGTTCTCCCCTGCACCGATCACAGCACCTTTAAGCTGCGCGAATGCGTGACTGGAAAGACAAAATACAACTAAAATAAAAAGGATATGTTTCATGAATATACTGCGTTTTTGGTTGAACGAATTGTTTCCGTCAACAACGCACTATATTCTGAATAACTGATGCTCGATAAGTAAGCTCCTCCCACTCAACACAAGTGGCGGTGGTCGGGTAACCGTTTGACAGGCTACTGTTTCATTCGCAATCTGCGTCTTCCAAACTGGAGCAGGTGCGCTAATTGGATCCGCGAAAAGCGGCAACTCAAGCGAGGAATCCTGAAA
>JBKCAB010000758.1:0-9283 GCA_046307935.1 Bacteroidota bacterium
ATCTATTGTTTTCCCGGAATTGTTCTTAAATACAACGTAATATCCGACATTGGTTCCAAGCACATTTTGAGAATAGGCCTTGGTTACTGCAACGCCACATGCATCCGAGTGTGGAACAAGACTCGCAGAACAAAGCACAAAAAGTGAAAGTGTAAATACGAATTTCATAAATCATGTTTTAAAAGTTTCACAGCATGTTCATTCACAGGTTCAATAAAGAATCGTGTATGAAGGTGCGAAAATTTTACAAAATTCTTGCCAATCAATTTAATGTCCAATTCTATTCGATGAAAAAAGAGGGTGTTTACGCTTGTTCAAGCGTCCTGGCTTGGAATAAGAAACTCATAAAAGCGCATAGTATTTAGTGAAGGATTCTATTTTCATGATTTCGGAAATTCATCCTACCTTAAAAAATTCGAAACCTCATGTCGGATAAATCGGATACGGACCCCTATTTCCTGACGGTAATAGTGCACGTAAGCGCCATGATAGGTACCAGACAATAACGGCGTAAATCCCCTTCGGTAGAAGACGTCGAACTGCCGTGTGTTGGATTTGTATTTCTTCCTCATGGACTTGTAAAAATGAAAAAAGGACAATCCGACGTGTGCCGCAACTTCTCCATAGCCTTCGTTCTTGATTTGCTCGTTCCCAAACATGTAGTGATACTCGGGCCCAAGGATCAATCCTAAAGACAGATAATGACAACCTCCGGATACCCGTCGGCCGTTAACTAACTTCAAAAGCTGTTTATCAATGGTCAGCGCAGCATCTACAATATGTGCCTGCTCCATCGGGAAATCGGCACCTGATCTGCTCAAGATCGGTTGGGAACGATTGTAGGTGTAACCGATCGAAGGATAGATCCCCGGACGCAACATGTGGATAATACCCACACTGCCCGATAGCGTGTTGGGTTCCTTAAAAGAGCGGTTTTCACTGACCTGCGAAAGCGGTTGTGCCGAGAGGTAAATTCCCAGGTTCTTGCCTGTTCGCTCATAGATCTGTGCACGCGGCTGTGCATGAAAAAGCAACAAAACAACGAAAAAGACTGACGTTCTCATAAATGTGGCCATGTGTACGTTTCACATATAACCGAATTTCGAACGAAAAATAACAGCCACATTGCATACGAATTGAACTTTGTACTCAATGTTTTCCCGAAAAAATGAAAATTCTGGCCTATCAGCAGGCTCAGCCTTAAATTGAGTGACATTTCAGAGATTTGGTTAATTTTAACACTATGATCCGCAGTGCTTGTTCACTTATTGTAGTACTTTTTCTCTGTAATCAGGGAATATCGCAATGTCCTGCCGGACAATGGCCGGTAGAGATCAACATTGTTCCGGACACCTATCCGGATGAGACAAGCTGGAATTTGTTTTCGAATGGTATTCAGGTAGCAAGTGGCAACTACGTGAGCGCGCTGGTTTGTGTGGACAGCGCTGCATGTATCCGCCTGGATATGTTGGACAGCTACGGAGACGGAATGTGCTGCGGTTACGGTAATGGTTCGTATGTGATCTCTTTCAATGGTAATGAGGTGGCAAGCGGTGGCGAATTCACCTACTCAGCTTCGCACTCGTTCAACTGCGAGCCGGGAACTATTTGTGAGGAACCTCTCGTAGCTAATCTCGGAACGAATACAGCCCAGGAGGCAGATATGTTCTATTCCTTCACACCGGAACTCACAGGTATTTATTCTGTCAGTACGTGTAATTCGACCAGCTGTGATACCCGTTTATGGATCTATGACAATTGTGCCAACGTAGACATCAACGGATCGGCTGCGGGCGCTTTGTATTACAACGATGACAGCGAACTTTGCGGAATTCAGTCCGACATCAATGCACTTTTCAGCGCAGGAACAACCTATGTCATTAAAATTGGCTTGAAAGAGAACAGCTCCTGTGCAGGAGAACTCCCATTCACCATAAGCTATGACGGAGCCTTGAGTAGTGTGATTCCCATTGTGAACCTCACGACGGTGAACGACCCAATCAACAATGACGTGAAGGTCAAGGCGCACATGGAAATAATAGATAATGGCCCGGGACAGTTGAACTTTGCTGATCAGCTGAATTTTGCGTACGAAGGTGATATCATGGTGGAATGGCAGGGATTTACAGGTCCTTACTATCCGAAAAAGAACTACGATTTCGATCTGATCGATAGTCTTGGGAATGAAATTGACACCTCACTTCTTGGCTTGCCTGCGGAAAACGACTGGCTCTTCAAGGCGGAGTACCTTGATAACAGCTTGCTGAACAATACCATTGCATACGAATTCGCTCGAAGGATGGGGAGATATGCCCCGAGAACGCGGCACTGCGAAGTTTTTCTGGACGGGAATTATATTGGGATCTACACCCTGACGGAAAAAGTGAAGCGTGATCAGAACAGGTTGGACATTGCTAAACTCACCAGTTCGGATACGTTAGGAAGTGCCCTTACAGGCGGATACATCATCGAAATGAACATCAACGGGGCTCCGGGTTCGTGGAATTCAGCCTATCTTCCTATCAATTCTGCAACTTGTGGTCTTCCTGTTGAATTCAAATACGTTTATCCCAAAGCGGATTCCATTCTTCCGGTGCAAGGGAATTATATAAAAACTTACGTGGACTCTTTTGAAAACGCGCTGAACTCCGCTTCCTTCATGGATACTGCCACCAGTTACCGCAAATGGATCGATGTGAGCACTTTCATCGACTTCCTCATTGTGAATGAATTTACGATGAATTACGACAGCTACGGTCGCAGCACCTACATGTACAAGGAAAAGGATACCGACGGCGGAAAACTGTGTATCGGACCGCCATGGGATTATGATCGTGCATTGGCCAATGAAGCGAATTCAGGATGGGTCTGGGAAAATACGCACCTTGGTTGGCCTTTCCCGTTCTGGTGGTCCAAAATGTACTCGGATAGTACCTACCGTCATGAACTCGCCTGTCGCTGGTTCAGCTTGAGAGCAGCTGATTTCGGAACCGATCGCTTCATGTCATTCATAGATAGCGTCACCCTTCCACTGTTCCAAGGTCCTGCAGAGCGCAATTTTGCGATTTGGCAAACACTTGGTTCAGATACCTATGCGGCTAAGATCTTGAGTTTAAAAACGCTTTTGACCAACAGACTAAACTGGATCGACAATACCCTGGAACCATTCGGAGCTGTCCTTCCGGAATTGATGATCCCTGAAGACACGCTCGTTTGCGAAGGAAGCGTTTACACAGCGCCTTATAACCCATCCTACACGTACAACTGGAAACCTGGTCCGGAAACTCCTGAAATACTCCTGGACAGTGCCGGAATTTTTGTACTTGAGGTCAGTGACGAATTTGGATGTTACCGAAACTTGCCCATGCAGGTAGCTACCAGCTCTCCTGACCCTACAATTATTCAAGTGCTTCATGTCCCGGGTGATGTGAACTATTCCTTTACCGGAGTTGACGGCCCAAGTAGTACTTATTTGTGGGATTTTGGCGACAATACAGCTGTTCAGGAAGGGGAGCTGGTAACGCATGTATTTGCTTCTGAAGGATTTTACACGATCACGCTGACAGTTACGGATACACTGGGCTGCACCAGCAGCAGTACAAAAAAGATACAGGTCAGAGATGCACAGGTGCAGATCAACATTCTCCCGAATCCTACTCAGAATGATCCGCTAATTGTTCACAACCTCCCTGAAGGAGAAGATTTCAGTTTTGTGCTGTATGATGCCACTGGAAGGAAACTTGTTGAGCTGATCCAACCATCTTCGCCGTTTGTATTGAATACGCATGGCCTATCGAACGGGAACTACTGGCTCTACTGTGAATTTGAAGGAATGCGGATCGCCAAAAGAATGATCAAGCTATAGAAAACTTGCCGTTTATCCGGATCAACGCACAACTAAGTAGATAAGAAGCGTATAGATCGCAATAGGCACAACCACACAGATCCAAACGGAGGAAACCACATAATTACTTCCGAATCGGTTAAAATAATTCAGAAATCGGACCGATCTTTTGTACAGATCCAATGAAAATGCCTCGAAATCCTTGCAATAGAGCGAAAATCCGATGCAAAACAGCACAAATCCTATTTTGAGGTAATGAAAGTCAAAGATCACGTCGAGTAAGATCAGCCACGTAAAAGGAACGAGGAAAAAATAGAGCAGGATATTGACCGCATAATAACTGATCTTGAAAACGCGTACATAGAGTTTGAGCTCCTTAACAACCCGATCAAAGATCCGATCATGCAACGACGATGGTTTGGTGGGTGGAGCGAATTTGTTCCGCAGCCCCATCGATATCAAAGCGATCACAAGGATCAAGAAAAGAATGACTCCCCCGATCAGGAATAAAATGGTATACAAGAGGAAATCCCAGAACGTCATTGTTGTAGTGCGTAGTTAAAATTGATGCTCTAAGCTACTGAAAACAAAGGTGGGAATAACAGAGTTCACAACTTTTAACCATTCCCTCAAATCGGTAAATCTGTTCCGGTGGAAGAAAATATCAGTTCTGGAACCCCACAAACTCTCGATCCAGTGCAATCCGCTTATCCCCGCCATGTGGACCATCAATGAGATAGAAAGGGAGTAGCTCACCCCCTACCGCATCCCTTAATTTGCGTTTGATCCGCGAGAGTACCACATTGATGTCGTTATCCAGCGGGTTAACCAAACGTTCGATGGCACATTCTATCTCAAAGGAATTGTACTGATTCGTGAAACGTTCGTAAAGCTGCTTGATCTCTGATCTGTGATCCTGCAGCGAAGTAAGATGCACACCTTCGGGATGGTTCAGGAAAAAGAGATAGATGGCCTTTTCCTTCGGATTGAAGCGCAATTCAAGGTCACCCAGATCAGTAAGGAAGATCCGGCGGGTATACCCGCGGACCTCGATCCGGCTCGGTTTTCGCATGATCCGCACTCGCTCGCGGAATGTCATACTTGTACGTATGCCATCCATGATCGCGAAGAGTTGTGAGACAATTAGCAATGAGATCTCTTTTCCTTCAAGAATTCGCATACATCGGGGACAAAGATCTGCTGTCCGCATTTTCAGTATGATGTCATTTTTATCTTTGCAAAAATCATTGCCGCATCCCCGAGTCTCATTGTGTACTCCTCTCAAGATCTCTGCACGATTTTCAAACATCAGCTGTCGCATGATCCAGATCGCTACCTCATAAGCGATCGGGAAACGTTCATCCACCTGTGAGCCAAAATAGAACATCCAGCCGGATGTTTGGATGAAATAGTCTTTGTTCGAGGGTCCTATCGCACCAAACCAGTTGTACTCGTTCCCATTTTCTGTCAAAAGGAAGACATGATCCTCATCCGGTACGTTGTTTTGTTCTCTGTACGCTGTGCATTTGGAAAAGAAATAATCCCAAGTCTGGTAATTCTCTTTGTGGGGGAACGAAATAGATTTATCCAAATTATCCTCGAAAATCCCGAAGAAGTTTTTCCGCTCCTTTTTTGTCACGAAATCCTCCTCATTCTCCCATACCCTTGACATGAGCGTACTGATCTCCATCTCCGACTCACCGGGTAAAAAGCGGATCGGTCCGCTGAACTGATTCAGTAGATTCAACACATTGAGGTATTTTTCAATGTTAAGCTCTTGTGACCTGAGAAGATGAACTTTCATTATCCAATAATAAGAAATCCTTTCGAATTATTTTAGGATTTACTGTGGGTGTGTAGCTTATCTCCTGACCGAGCAAAATACCTGCCGCCATCTTGAGATCCCCTGCATGCAAGCTCAATACACTTTCATAATCATCTCTTCGGTACCCACCGAATAGCGACAAGGTCACAGGAATACATCTTCCCAATTCCTCTTCCAAACGCTTTATTCCTGTGTAGAACATTTCAGATGCCCGGAACCATTCCTCGGTCGAGCACTGGTAACCGAGATCGTCCCATTCATGTGAATCGGCACCATGACACCACACCACATAATCGATTTCGCCGGCTCTTATGTGAGCGAATAACTTTTCCAGCTCGATTGAAAGATCTTCCAGGTATTCATGATGGCTGAATTTCGGATTGATGTTCATCCTGATGGCTTCTTTCACCTCCGGATAAAAGGATGCCGAATTCGGGATGCTGTTCCCAAAGTGTCCGTCCAGATCAAGGTAGGCTCCGACAAGTCCTTTCTCACGGTAGAGTTTCAGCGATGCAATGACCTGACCGGAAAAGGTGCAAAATCCGGAACCGCTGTCCGGCATAGCATGATGAAATCCGGAAGTTGGACTGAAAGTCAGCGTTTCAGGGTGTAAACAGGCGTAACGTATCGCATGGAAAAGCGAGCTATTCGTATAACACACAGAATCTACAAGCTCTGTGCTCCAGGGCAAACCGTTCATTTCTGCAAGTGGCCCACCTTCAAAAAAATCATCCACATAGTCCTTCGTATGTGCAATGAGAAAATCGCTTTTGACGAATGGATGGAATTCATCCGTAGTTTCGATGATCCCGGAAAAACCGTTCTTTTCGAGAAAATTCATGAGAAGGAGCGGTTTTAGGGGGGACTTAGACGTGCTTTTGTTGGCAATATCCTTTCTACACACCTGCTTAGGTGTGTAGAAAGTTTTAATCGTGTTTGTTCTTTTCATGGCTTTGTTTTTAACGGTGAATAACGTGCGGTATGGATCAACCTTTTTTGAAGTAATTCTTATCGATGAACCCTTTGGATTTACTGTCTGCGTATGAACGCAATGAATTTTCCATGTCATCCGAAATGCCCTGGAAATCAGATTTGGAATAGTTGAAAGTGTACTTTCTCTCTAAGTTCATTCCATCCGACACTTGTGTGATATCGAAATCAGCTCCCAGAATGGTGAAGGTCCAACCGTCTGTTGCCTGCAATTCGTCGATCATCGCAGCGATCATGCGTTGATCGAATCGTCGGCTAGCGTTCTCGTGCCCATCGGTGAGAATGATCACCACCACAGACATTTCTCCATTTTCGATCACCGTGCCGAATCGTTCTTTGATCCCCGAAACGGATTCGCCAATGGCATCATAGAGTGCGGTGTATCCGTCAGGGCGGTACCTGTCGTGGCTGAGCTCGATCAGTTTGTGTACCGGTGTTTCCCTGAGAAGGTGATTGATCTGCTCATTGAAAATGGTCAGACCCGTAAGAAAGGTTTGTTCAGGGTAGGTAATGGCCAGCGATCTGACTGTTGCTACCTGCTTGTTGAAAAGGTTAACCGTATTGACACGGTCTGCGCTCATTGATCCACTGCTGTCGAGGATGAAATGATACAATGTTCTTTTGTTCTTCATGGCGTATAATTTTTAATTTACACCACAAAGTTCCGAAGATGGGGTCCCTAAAAGAATTCTTTGCAACCTTGCAGGAAGGTAAAAGTAATGCTGCCTCCAGCCCGCTCCTCGGGATAAATCTATGATTTCCAGAAAAATGAGCCTTGAATTAATCTGACGGTTAGCTATTTGATGATTGCTGAATTTGCGATCAGTGTGCAAAGGTCTTTTACAAAAAAACGCTCTGCAAATAAACTAACTGTTTCTATACCTGATTATTCTTTGAATTGTTTGAATAGCGTTTTTCACGGTGTGAAAGATCTATTCTGATCCTTTTTCCTGATCTTGGTTCTTCTCATTGTGCTTTTTCAAGAGATCGGCTATGATGATTGCAGGAGCTTCATTTTCAGAGATCAGGCGGTCATATGCTGCATAGATATCTTGCGACAACCGGTGATGGTCGAGTAGCTCGGAATACAATGTCGCAGGATAAAGTAATGGAACTGAAAGATCAGGATCCATGTGAAATTCCACGTAATTCTGCTGAACATTGACGATTACCTTACCTCTGTTCAAAATATTGTTAAAGTGCGCCGCAAGGATGAAAGCGTCGGTAGTCAATTCAATCGGAAATTGTTCGAGGATCTTTACACGACAGTGGTATTTCCAGTTATAGATCTGGTAATAGTAAACTCTTGGTAGTTCTGGTGCTATCGTAAACACACTTTCTATCGTACGTTCTTTTTCATAGATGCCGGATCTCCAGTCGGATTCATTGTGGAGCTTGATCATGTCCTCCCAAACAAGTTTCTCCTGTTTTTCGAAATTGACAGAGATCCGATAGACCCTTTTGAAGAATGATATGATCTTTTTCATTATACGCTTTTTTTAATCGTTGAATTCATCGATGAAGAAAGGTCTTAAAAGTATATTTTTGAAAGTTTATTTCCCAGTTCCAGGATCTCATCGTAACGTGCCAACCGCTGTTTTAAATCTTTCTTGAATATACGATGAAAAGAGTACAAAGAACCACCATCAAAGATTTTTAATTCGATTCTGGGCAGGACTGGTACAAATGAAAAATCAGCGTTCAAACCTTTCCATGCCCAGTAAAATGATACCTTATGTCTAAGAAGAGTACTATTCTGAGAATTGCTTTGTTTAATTCACTTATTGCTTGATCACTCTTACCGGAACTTTCTCCTCACCGATCTTCAACATGTAAGCACCATTCGACAACGCTTTGAGATCAATTTGAGTCTCAGTGCCGCTCAGTTTTCCTTCCAGTACCTTTCTGCCTCGGCTGTCCAAAACAGTATAAACGGCACTACTTTCAGACGGCATGATAACATTCAACACACCAAATGTAGGGTTCGGATGCACCGTAAAGTGCGTTGTTCCATTTTCAATAACATCCGTGAAATTCAACGAAAGGTTCAAGGTGATCGTACTGTCACAACCTGTCGCATTAGGGATCACCGCAGCATACGTTCCGGATTGTGTGTAGGTCTGTCCATTCACCGGCCAAGTGTAGGAATCTAAAGCACTTTGCGTTTGCGTTGCCGAGCTATGCTCATTTACTGTTACCACAACCTGATCTGTATTTGTGCAGTTGTTTGCATCAGTTCCTGTAACCGAATAGGTTTGTGTTCCTTGTTCTGTGAATGGCACACCATTGCTAACACTGTTATCCCAGGTATAATCAATCGCTCCTGAACCACTCAAAGTAATCTGATCCCCTTCACAGACTGAGAAGTCAATACCGGCATCTATTGTAGGCAGTGCGTTCACCGTGACAGTTACCTGATCTGTGTTCGAACAGTTATTCACATCCGTTCCCGTCACAGTATATATTTGCGTTCCTTGTTCTGTGAATGGCACACCATCATTAACTCCGTTATCCCAGGTGTAACTGGAAGCTCCTGAACCACTCAGGGTGATCTCATCGCCTACGCAAACAGAGAAGTCATTACCCGCGTCTACTATAGGAAGTGGATGAACCGTTAAGTTGAT
>JBKCAB010000759.1:0-481 GCA_046307935.1 Bacteroidota bacterium
ACTTTTATCTGACGGAGAAGTAGGAGAACAAGAGACCCAGCTTTTGGCAGATCTTGAGCATGATGCCGAACTTCCGGGTCTTGCTGCAGCGATCCGCCAGGTGGTTTCGATGGCTCATCTGTTTTCTGATGACCAACTTACTGACCTCCTGTTCGAAAGTGCATCGAAGTTCAGTGCGGAGGACAAACCGAAAGTGTTCGAGGCTGCGATCTCGACAATTTTATCGGACGGTGTGATCACAGAAGATGAGATTGGCAATATCCTCACATTAGCGGAGGCATTGGATATTCCGGTTGAGAAAGCAATTGCTCGCTTGTTGTTCCAGGTTCAGGAAAAAGAAGGAGAGCTTGTGGTGGATGTCGAAGATACGCTTGAAGATTTCATTATCGTGGGGGGAAGAACTCGCTATACGAGCTGGAATGCTTTTGAACGAATGCTGGAAGAAAAGAATTATCCGTCGAACCTGATTGAAGTCTTGAAT
>JBKCAB010000760.1:0-845 GCA_046307935.1 Bacteroidota bacterium
GTGTTAAAATGGGACAAAAAACAAATCCGATTGGAAATAGACTAGGGTTCATCCATGGGTGGGAATCTAACTGGTACGGTGGTACAAAATACAAAGACAAGATCGTTGAAGACGACCAGATCCGCAAGTATCTGAATGCGCGTTTGTCAAGAGCAAGTATCGCAAAGATCATCATCGAGCGTACATTGAAGCTGGTCACAGTTACGATCAATACTGCTCGTCCGGGAGTGATCATCGGTAAGGGTGGACAAGAAGTAGACAAACTGAAAGAAGAGCTCAAGAAGCTCACGAAGAAGGAGATTCAGATCAACATCTTCGAAGTGAAGCGTCCTGAGTTGGATGCACGGCTTGTTGCTGATGGAATTGCCCGTCAGCTGGAGGCACGTATCTCTTTCAGAAGAGCAATTAAGATGGCTATCGCGAGCACAATGCGCATGGGCGCCGAGGGTATCAAGGTGAAGATCTCCGGGCGACTTAACGGTGCAGAAATGGCGCGAACAGAGATGTACAAAGATGGGCGTACTCCGTTACATACGTTCAGAGCTGACATCGATTATGCGGTTTCCGAAGCGCACACGACCTATGGTCGACTTGGGATCAAAGTTTGGATCTGCAAAGGTGAGGTTTACGGAAAACGCGATCTTTCTCCTAATGTTGGAATGTCCTCATCTGCTGCAAAACAAGGAGCAGCACCTTCAGGGGCACGCAAACCAATGGGAGCGAAGAGAAAGAAAAAGTAAAAAGGAAAGTAAAATTTTAAGAAATGTTACAACCAAAAAGAACCAAATTTAGAAGAGTTCAGAAAAGTCGAAATCGAGGTCTTGCTCAAAGAGGAAGTACCATAG
>JBKCAB010000761.1:0-2237 GCA_046307935.1 Bacteroidota bacterium
GAGTTTCCTGGAGTTCATGATGACTTCGGAAATTAGCTTCACACTTTTGGGGCATGTGACGAAAGGGAAAATGATGATCGATAATGAACATTACGGTTTCATTGTTGAAGCAAAAGAAATTTACAATAACGCTTTGGGGAAATACCTCGAAGGTTGAACAGAATGATTTAAAGGACGATTCAAATATTGTCCACTTTCAGATGCAATACATGGAATACAACACAACACGCGGACCTTTAATTCTTCCTGAATATGGCAGGAATGTCCAAAATATGATCTCGTTCGCTATGCGAATAGAAAACCGTGAAGAGCGGAATCGCGCAGCTCAGGCTATCATTGAGGTAATGGGACAACTTAATCCACACCTGAGAGACGTGGATGATTTTCGTCACAAGCTTTGGACGCATCTTTTTGTTATGTCTGATTTCAAATTGGATGTAGACTCTCCTTATGATCGACCAAAACCGGAGGTCCTTGCAGAAAAACCGAGCCGTATGGATTATCCATCCGGTTCAATTCGATTCGGTCATTACGGTAAATATACACAGCGTATTCTGGAGACCTCCCGGGATGTGACTGATGAAAAAGAGAAGGAGTACCTCAAAAACTCGATGGCTAACTTTATGAAAAAGCAATTTCTTGCCCATAACAACGATGCGGTCGAGAACAATGTGATTGCCCAGCAGTTGAAAGAGCTTTCAAAAGGTGACCTGATCCTTGAAAATCCTGATGAACTGGTGAATACCAATACCTTACTTCGGTCCATGGGGATGAATCAGAATCAGAACAAGTGGAACAAGAATAAGAAGAAACAACAGAAGAAGAAATTTAAAAAATAAGCGCTATGGCTTCTTTTGAGATCTACGGTGGGAAACCTTTGAAGGGAGAATTGATCCCTCAGGGAGCAAAGAATGAAGCACTGCAGGTACTTTGTGCACCACTGCTGACGGCTGAAAAAGTTACCATCTCCAATATACCTGATATCATTGATGTCAATAAGCTCATCGGATTGTTACAAACGATGGGCGTTAAAGTGGAGAAAGTAGAAAAGGGGACTTACATTTTTCAGGCGAAGGAAATCGATCTCAAATACCTTGAAAGTGAGGATTTCAAGAAAAGAGCCGGTGCATTGAGAGGTTCCATCATGATCGTAGGGCCATTGCTCGCCCGATTCGGTAAAGGTTATATACCCAAGCCAGGTGGTGATAAGATCGGTCGTCGACGCCTGGACACACACTTTGAAGGATTCCAAATGCTGGGAGCCAAGTTCAACTATGATGCTGGAGAACATTTCTATTCCATCGAAGCCAAGAAGTTGAAAGGAACATACATTCACCTTGATGAAGCCTCGGTAACGGGAACGGCGAATGTGGTCATGGCTGCAGTGTTGGCCGAAGGTACGACAACCATGTACAATGCTGCATGTGAACCTTATCTGCAACAGTTGTGCAAGATGCTCAATTCCATGGGGGCAAAGATCACCGGAATTGGTTCAAATTTGTTGACCATCGAGGGTGTCAAAGAGCTCAAGGGCTGTTTCCACCGAATTCTTCCGGATATGATCGAGATCGGAAGTTTTATTGGTTTGGCTGCAATGACGAAGTCGGAGATCACCATTAAAGATGTGAGCTGGGAGAATTTGGGAATCATCCCAAACGTGTTCCGCCGTCTGGGTATTAAACTGGAGAGAAGAGGAGATGATATTTTCATTCCGGCTCAAGAGCATTATGAGATCGATACGTTCATCGACGGTTCTATCCTAACGATCGCCGATGCACCATGGCCGGGTTTTACGCCTGACCTTTTGTCGATCGTGCTGGTAGTTGCTACCCAAGCTAAAGGCTCCGTGTTGATCCATCAGAAAATGTTTGAATCACGCCTGTTCTTTGTGGATAAGCTGATCGACATGGGTGCTCAAATCATCTTGTGTGATCCGCACAGAGCAACAGTGATCGGCATTGACCGCCAATATGCGCTCAGAGGTATACAGATGACATCTCCGGATATCAGAGCAGGAGTTTCACTGCTTATTGCAGCCTTGTCAGCCGAAGGAAAGTCGGTAATTCATAATATCGAACAGATCGATCGTGGATACCAGGATATTGAAATGCGTCTGAATAATCTAGGCGCAGACATTAGAAGAATAGGATAATGAAAAAAGTAATTGGCATACTGACCCTTGCCGCACTTGTCGTGTGTGCGTTTAAAATGGCCCCGAAAGAGGGAGAGATCAAAAC
>JBKCAB010000762.1:0-4066 GCA_046307935.1 Bacteroidota bacterium
CAAGATCTACCGCGAAAAGCTGATCGAGCTGGATCGAAGTGAACAGGAGCTCAACCGTTTGTTTAGAGAAAAGGATTTTAACATCTTCCAGCTGAATGAACTTGAATCTCTCGATCTATACAATAACGATTTTAGTCAGCTGGAGAAAGAGCTGAATGTAGCTGAGAATAGTGAACAGATCATTCAGTCATTGGCTTTTTTCATAAGTGGATTGAACAGAGAGGCGGGGCTGCTGGAATTTTTAGGAAAGGTGCGCTCTGATCTCGACAAGATCCGCGGTTATGATGAGGCGTTGAATGAGTTTTATACAAGAACAGATACTTTGTTCGTTGAAATGAAGGATTTGTTGAGAGATGTGGAGAGTTATTCGGAATCCGTAGAATTGGATCCCAAGTTGAAGGCAGCACTTACCGAAAAACTCGACAAATTCAATCTCGCTCTGAGAAAGCACAACGCAAAGGAACAGCAAGGATTGATTGGGGTATTGGAAACTCTTTCCGCGCAGGTTGCTGACACCGAAAAGCTTGAAGCAGAGATCATTCTGCTCAAGGCTGAGGTTGCAGATGCCTGCGGGAAAATGGAAGAAATTGCCCATGTATTACATAAAAGGCGTCTTGAGGAATCATCGGTCATCGGAGAAAGGATGTCTGACCTACTATCAGAGCTAAAGTTGGAAAATACACTTTTCCGTTTTGAACTCAGCGAGAAAAGTGATTTTGGACAGAGTGGAAAAACACATGTAAACATCATGTTCTCGGCAAATAAAGGCATTGAACCCGTCCCAATAGAAAAGGCCGCGAGCGGTGGTGAGTTGTCCCGGGTTATGCTGGCGCTGCAGAAACTGGTATCAGAAAAAAAGGCTATGCCAACAGTGATCTTTGATGAGATAGATACAGGTGTGTCCGGGGATGTAGCGCAAAAGATAGGTAACATGCTCAAAAGGATGGGTAGTGACATGCAGTTATTGGCAATTTCACACCTTCCGCAAGTTGCGGCGAGAGCAGCGCAGCATATTAAAGTGGAAAAAGTGGATGAAAATGGTCGAGCCGTTTCAAGGGTTTACGTACTTACATCGGCTGAACAGATTGAAGAAATTGCCCGTCTTATGAGTGGTGAACAAGTGACTGCTGCTGCGTTGGAAAATGCGCGGGACCTTATCAATGCTTGATAATGGATCACTTAAAGGTTAAAATAGACCCCTTTCCATTTCAAATCGAACACGGGGATTCCATTTTGTTGATTGGAAGTTGTTTCTCTGAAGAAGTACATGCACAATTTCGGAAGCACGGATTTAAGAGTGTTTCCAATCCGTTCGGTACTGTATTTCATCCGGCACCACTTGCCAGATTCATCACAGAAACACTTCAGGGTTCGGTGGATGAAAGGATCCTTCAGCGGGAAGACGTGTTTCTGTCCTGGGATGCTTCCTCTTTGATTTATGCCATGTCGGAAAAGGAAGTACGATCGAAGCTTGAACAGATCAGATCGGCGTGGAAAACAAAACTGACATCGTCTAATCATATTTTCATTACGCTTGGTTCTTCATGGGGGTATCTTCATAAAGATCAGCAGTTGTTGGTGGCCAATTGTCATAAATTTCCTCCACATCATTTTGAAAAGACCTTGAGTCGGGTAGACGAGATAGTGAAATGTCTGAAAGACGCTTACCACGCAATAAAGTCTGTTAATACGAAGGTGAATATCATCTTTACAGTCAGTCCTGTTCGTCATATGCGTGACGGACTGGTAGAAAATACGAGAAGTAAATCGATCTTACACCTCGCTGTTCAGGAAATGCTGGAGCTTCCTGGTTGTTATTATTTTCCCTCCTTTGAATTGATGATCGACGAGCTACGTGATTACCGTTATTACACAGAAGACATGATTCATCCGAACAACCAGGCTGTTGAACAAATTTGGAGAAGTGTTTCACATTCCTTTTTTTCTGAAGAAACTACAAGACTGTCAGCGAAAGTTGCTTCTCTGAAGTCTGCCGGTACACACAAGCTCATGTTCCCTGATAGCCAAGAAGCAAAGCGTTTCACCGAAAAATTGCAAAACGAAATCGAAGTTTTTCAAGATCAGTATCCCGAAATCATCTGGTAAAAAGAAAGGTCCGTTAATACGAACCTTCTGGAAGCAACGTTGAAGTTTAGTGTCATCTATTCGAAGAGAGAACTATCGTTCCGGCATAATTTGATTTCTCACCTTCCATTGGATTTTTCAGCAGTACTGTCCAGACGAAAGTAGCGTTGACTTCTACCATTTGTCCAGTCCTCTTGTCAACTCCGGTCCACGGCTGTGAAGCATCACTTGTTTCGTAAATAACAGCACCTGTAGAAGGTTCGATAATGTAAAGGGTGAACGGTGTATTTCTCAGAACAAGCGCATCAGGCATGAATTCGCGATTGACGGCTATTGCAGAATTTGGGTTGAATCCACTTTCAGCCAGCAGGTTATACTTGTTGTCGATTTCAATTTTGACTATTTCTGTTGTGCTACATCCGTTTGAACCGGTTACTTTCAATTTTACTTCATGTTGTCCGTCTTTGAAGAAGTGTGCAGCCACATTCCTTCCGTTTGCACCTTGATTGATTGAAGGGAAGCTCCACTCGTAACTTGCACCCACAGCACTGGTAGTCAGATTTGTGGTTGGAACACCTTGTTCAAAGAGAAGATCACGATCGTATGCGATATCAACTCTCGGACTGGATAGGGACAAGAAAGATTCTTTTTTTACAATTTGTCCGTTTTCCATGTGTACCACTGAGTAGATTCCTTCCTCATTCAACACAACGGAACTTTTCGAACCTGCCTTAATCACTGTTCTGTTATCTGAAGGATCGATAACGTAGATGTTGATATCATTGTTTCGGTTGTCTATCTTAACGGTCTCGCCCAAACAAGAATTCTCAAGGATCGGAAGAATAACTTCATGTAATTTGGCGGGTCTTTCGTTTGATTCCGAAACATTTGATCTTTCCGGGTTGTTTATGTGATTCACTGATTGATTATCAACTTTGTTGCTGGCATTATCACTTTTTCTTGATTGGAAAACCTGTTCCATTTGATCATTTCCAGCTTGCTGCTTCGAAGCATCCGATTTGTCCGTCGTACTTTGTTCATCTCTGTGGCGTAAATTCTTATCGCCTAACGTATTCTCTGAAGTAGGTTGTTGCGTCGGGGCAGTATTTTGGTCCTTTTGTAGTGTTTCCGCCGAAAGTTCAGCTTTCTTGTTCTTACTGTCGGAGGTCTTCACTCTACTTAACATTGCGACAGTAATAGCTACGGTAATGAGGATAGCGGCTCCGCCAAAGAACCATTTCCAGTTAGCGGATCCGTTACTCGGCATTGATTGATCAAGCCGCTTATTCATCGCTTCCCAGGCTTTTGAATCGAAAGGCATTTCGTGACCTTCCAAACTCTTCTTAAAACTCTTATCTATATTCATTTTCATGTCACTCAATGTTCATGAATTTCTCATTCAATATCTTCTGCAGGTTCAGTCTTGCCTTTGAAAGATTGGATTTTGATGTTCCCTCACTTATCCCAAGCATTTCACTGATCTCTTTGTGGGAGTAGTCTTCAAGCACATACAGGTTGAACACAGCACGGTATGCCGGAGAGAGTTGCTGAATGGCTTCCATTGCAACTTCGGCTTTAAGGTCCAGGATCTCAAGGTTTTCCTTTTCAACCATGGTGTCTTCTGCTCCGAGCTTGAAATCGTTGTCGTTATCCGATAAGTATGGATCTTTCTTGGATTTCCTGATCGCATCAATGGCCGTATTGGCAATGATCCTTCTGATCCATCCTTCGAAAGAGCCTTTGTAATCGAATGCTCCCAGTTTTTCAAAGATCTTTATGAACCCTTCCTGGAGAACTTCTTGAGCAGTGTCTCGATCATTGATGTATCGCATACAAACCGAGAGCATCTTACCGTAGAATAGTTTGAACAATTCTTCCTGAGAACGTCGGTTGTTTTGCAAACATCCCTCAATTATCGCTTTTAATTGTTCTTTATTCTCCACATCAGTTACGGTTAAATGACGAACAGTTGTCTGTTGGG
>JBKCAB010000763.1:0-1449 GCA_046307935.1 Bacteroidota bacterium
ATTCATATTGTTACAAAGAAAAACGAAAAGAGCGAATGAATGTTTAACGGGGTGTTAAAAATCGTGAATAATTGAACGACCTACAAGAACATAGTGCCCGCAGAAAGCATGCATTGACCGTGCAAATGAGAATACGCTTCAGACCAAGATGACTTCTGTTCGGATCCGAGAGAAAAAAACTGTTTGACCTTTATTACATTGTCATACACATCAAAAATATCGGCTTTCTGCGCGCAACCTGCGGAAAAACCTCCCCAAAATTTACTTTCTTTACACCAAAACCCGAACTCATGACGAACGAAACAAGGCAACCAACCAATTACAGCGCACTGATCACCTTAACTACCGTGTTCTTTTTCTGGGGCTTCATTGCCGCCGGAAACAGTGTCTTCATTCCTTTCTGTAAGGAATATTTCCGCCTTGATCAATTTCAAAGCCAGCTGATCGATTTCGCGTTCTATCTGGCCTATTATATAGGTGCACTTGGATTGTTTGCATTTGGGACGCTCCGTGGAAGGGATCTCGTGGCGGGATGGGGCTACAAAATGAGTATTATCTACGGATTGCTTTTCTCTGCGCTGGGAGCCGGTGTCATGATCATCTCTGTATTCATGAATGTATTCACCGGCATGCTTTTCGGACTTTTCGTGGTAGCGTTGGGCTTTTCCTTACAGCAAACCTCGGCCAATCCGTTCATGATCGCTTTGGGAAGTGAGTCAACAGGTTCAAGCAGGATCAATCTTGGTGGGGGAATTAATTCGCTGGGGACAACTATCGGTCCGCTCATCGTTGCATTGGCATTGTTTGGAACCGCCTCAGCGATCTCGGATGACATGATCAAATCGCTTAGCCTCAGTAAAGTGATCCTTTTGTACGCTTGTGTTGGCGCTTTATTTCTGGGTGTTGCGGCGTTATTGTACTTTTCGAAGAAGCTTCCCACTGGCAAAGTAGAAGAGAAAAACACGGAAATACCGGAAAAAGCCAACAGAGCGCTCAATACTTTGGTGGTTATTACGATCTTACTTGCCGTATGTTTTGTCCCTGTATTTAGCAGTTACCGCAGCGAAGAAGCAAAAGCGCTGACAGAATTGAAACACGACCTTGACTTGGTAGCCCGGGATGAAAATGGCGAAGTGATGACACTGCTTACAGCCGATCTAAAGGCGAATCTGACTAAAATCGAGCGGGAGATCCAAACGATCTCAAAACCGCTCGAACAAAAAAGAATGTACTGGTTTTCCGGAGGAATCGCTATTGCTGTGATCGGATTGCTCTATGCATTTATGGCTGGCAAGAAACAAAAAACGGGTTGGGGTGCCATGCAGTATCCACAATTGACCCTGGGAATGCTGGCGATCTTCGTGTACGTAGGTGTGGAAGTAGCAATCGGCAGTAATTTGGGAGAACTTCTGAAGCACAAGGATTTTGGATCGCACGAATCATCAGAGG
>JBKCAB010000764.1:0-755 GCA_046307935.1 Bacteroidota bacterium
GTATAGGCTTCTCCAGCGAACACTACAAGCCCTATGCGATCACCTTTTCGGTTCTTCACGAATTCCTTCGCCATTTTTTTTGAAACTTCCAGACGGTTTGGCTTAAAATCCATAGCCAGCATCGACATTGATACATCCATAGCCAATACGATATCGATACCATTCTTGTAGTTCTCTTCCATATCTTCAAAGTCAGACCAATGGTAGGGTTTTGACATTGCGAAAGCGATCAACACGATTACAGCAGCGTTGATCAGGATGAGTAATTGCCTGATACGCGTGATGTTTCCTGCACCTAAATTTTTCTGATCAACTGATGAGCCAGTGTATTTCAATGAACCGGAAGATCTTTTCTCCCGCAGCAATGCAATGAAAATGTAAACAGGAACAACCGCCAATAGGAGTAGCCACCACGGTTGTAGGAACTCATATTCCCAAAATCGAATGTTCCAGTTACTGCTCATGCTCAAATTCAATTGGACTGGTTTCAGCAACGATTTGCCTGACTTGTTGCGAAACCTTCAATACTTCCACTTCGATCGGTGCTGATCGGGCAAATTTCACCATATCACTTTGATCCAGAACTGTTCCAATAACTCGGATCGTTTCCGGGTGTAATCCTTTGTGTGAAAGTATGAGCTGAGCTTCGGCGGTTGTATTTTCAAGCAGGTTAAGGTCATATCTGGAAGATAGATAGGACCGTAGAATGAAAGAAAGTTCAATGTAATGTTCCTTCAGTTTACCTATTTCCCACA
>JBKCAB010000765.1:0-714 GCA_046307935.1 Bacteroidota bacterium
GGCTTTGGGACTTGCAATCGAGAATGTCCACAATAAAAACAGGGATTCCGGAATGGTTCTCTTTGCACTCAACTTGCTTTTATTGTTTACGTTTAAGGAAATTGTCGCGCTGGATGCCTTCGATCTATTACTTGGTAAAAACTTATTGGGCTTGCTGGTTGCGATTGGAATGACAGGATTAGTTCAACTATTGTATAGAAACAGTAATTCTCACATATGGTTACTGCCCGTCGTGGCCTTTTCGGCATTCCTGCTCTTAATTCTCTATCTCGGCACACAGAAAGATGATCTGGGGGGATATGACGCCTACCTTGCGGCAATGTTAGGTACCGTTCTCTTCGGTATTTTCAATTTTTCAGCCCAGGCTTCAACTGCACTCTTTTTAGCTGGATTCACTTCAGGGCTACTTTTTATGGTGAAATTTCCAATGAATTCAAATGAGTCAAATGTGTCCGACAACGAGCAGCCAGTGTTGAAAAAAGAGATAATGACTGCCACAGTTGATCCGTTTGATTCAACCGGGTTGTCCATTTCTTCATTGAATGGGAAGTATGCCATCGTTGAAGAGTATGCACAGCTCAACTTTGAGTTGGGTCCGAAAGGCGGACGCACAAAAGGGGCGTTTAAGCAAGTACGAGGCTCTTTTCAGTTCGGGGAAAATGGAGAAAATATGAGGGTTAATGTGGAACTCCCCCTATCCGGACTTTCAACTTT
>JBKCAB010000766.1:0-1649 GCA_046307935.1 Bacteroidota bacterium
CATTAAAGTAAATACAAATGGATGGGCGAGCTTTGGAACGACAGTCTCCACAGGAACATACACCCCGTTGAGTACAACAGGAACGCATCATCCTTGTCTGGCTCCTCTTGGCAGAGATTTGCAAGGAAATGCTGCTGGTGAGGTTCGCCTAGAAACAATTGGTACTGCTCCCAATCGCGTGTGTGTAATCCAGTGGAAAGACTACAGAAGATTTAACGGAACCGGACAAAATTTCAATTTTCAGATCCGTATATACGAAACAATCGATGTCGTTCAGTTCGTTTATGGAACGATGACGGCTTCCTTGTTAAATTCGGATTACGATTGCGGTATCACCGGAGCTACGAATGCTGATTTCAATGTTAGGACAACAACTTCTGACTGGGCGGCCTCCACAGCAGGTGCAACCAATGCAGCAAACATGTCCCTTTCTCCTACCGTATTCCCTGTTGTAGGTCAAACATATACATGGACACCTCCACCAGCCACACCCCCTACTCCATTCCAGATTGCACCAACTACTAGTTGTATAGCAGGCACTCAATTGGATGTTGTTGGGACTCCAAATGTTGGCGTTACATGGTATTGGCAAACTTCTGCTACTGGTACAAGTACTGCCAACCCTTACACAGGACCATACACAGTGCTTTCTAACGGGACGTATTACCTCAGAGCACTCAATACGGTCACCTCGGTTTGGTCAACAAACTCAAGCTCTTACACTGTTTCTGATTTTCCAACTGCACCAACCCCACCGGCTCCAGTTGCAGCGGTAAACCCATCGTGTGCGCCCAACGGAACCACACTTTCTGTAGATGCGGCCCCAGCTGGAACGGAGTATTACTGGCAGGGCACAACCGCTAATGGTACTTCAACAGCGAATCCTGCAACAGCTCCATTTGCGGCAACTGCAACGGGAACATACCACGTTTCTGCGTTTGAAACGGCCTCAGGCTGCTGGTCAAACTCCAGCAGTGTGTTGGTCACTGTGGATGTCGTAATTCCTCCCGCTCCAGTTCTAAACCAGAATGTGTATAATGTATGTTCCGGTGTTCCAAGCGTTCCACTGAATGCAGCGGTTCCGGTAGCATTATCGAACCTCACTTGTTCAGCAACAGCATCACAAACGGGTGGCGATATCCCTGGCTACACTGTTTCGGTAAATGACTTTTCATGTGCCACAGGAACAATTACTGGTGCCTCTTTAACTTTTACAATGAATACACCTTGTACGTGGACTCAGGCCAATGTGATCGTAAACGGCATTACAGTGCTTAGCAGTGTTTGTCAGCAGACTAATTTCAACTTAACGCCATACTTGCCGTTGACGTCTGTTCAAGTTGTTGTATTCGATAACCCTGCCGACCTTTTCAATGACAACGTAACAACAAACGTTACTGTGAATCTTTCATACACAGCGCCAAGTGTTCCTCAACCGTCATACATCCTGAATTGGTATGATGCTTCTACAGCAGGTACAATGTTGGGTACGGGTTCACCACTTGAAGCAATTGGAACTACAGTTATGCCTGCTTCTGTGGGGGGTTCTTATGACTTCTATGTTGAGACAGTTCTCGGAGGATGTTCAAGTGCAGCTCGTGAGTTGGTAACTGTTAATGCTACTGATGTAAATGCGATACTCACTCCGG
>JBKCAB010000767.1:0-1614 GCA_046307935.1 Bacteroidota bacterium
AGATAAACTTCACCGTCTAACGGGATATAAACCGGAAACTGATCTGATCGCTGGACTGAAGCTAATATTTCAAGAAAATTATCAGGACATCTTAAAGGGAACACTATGAAAAAAGACCAGGAAATATTCGACTTGATCAACGAAGAAAAGCAGCGACAGTTGCACGGAATCGAACTGATCGCTTCGGAGAATTTTGTAAGCGATGAGGTAATGCAAGCTATGGGCAGCGTGCTTACCAACAAGTATGCGGAAGGTCTTCCCGGAAAGCGATACTACGGAGGATGCGAAGTGGTAGACAAAGTCGAACAGCTAGCCATTGATCGTCTATGTAAGGTTTTTGGAGCAACATGGGCAAATGTACAACCTCATTCTGGAGCCCAGGCAAATGCTGCGGTTTTCCTTGCTTGTCTGCAACCAGGAGATAAAATACTTGGCTTCGATCTGTCACATGGGGGACATCTAACACATGGTTCACCTGTCAACTTTTCCGGTAAACTTTATCGTCCGTTCTTCTACGGAGTATCGAAAGAAACCGGTTTGGTTGATTACGATATGCTGGAAGCGCAGGCAATGAAAGAAAAACCGAAAATGATCATCTGTGGTGCATCTGCATACAGCCGTGATTGGGATTACGCTCGGATCCGTAAAGTTGCAGACCAGATCGGAGCAATTGTACTCGCCGATATCTCGCATCCGGCAGGACTTATCGCAACCGGATTGCTAAATGACCCCCTTGATCATTGCCACATTGTTACCACCACTACCCACAAAACACTCAGAGGACCCCGAGGCGGTGTGATCATGATGCGGCATAATTTTGACAATCCTTTCGGTTTGAAATGGAACAACGGGAATCTGAAATCAATGGCCGCTTTGCTGGATGCCGCTGTTTTTCCGGGAATACAGGGAGGCCCTCTTGAGCACGTGATCGCTGCAAAAGCAGTAGCTTTCGGTGAAGCACTTACTGAGAATTACAAGACATATATGGCTATGGTAAAGAGAAATGCAGCTGTCATGTCGGAGGAACTCATCAAAAAAGGCTATCATATAATTTCGGGTGGAACAGAGAACCATTCAATGCTGATCGACCTGAGATCCAAGGGTATCACGGGAAAAGACGCTGAAAATGCCCTGGTAACAGCCGATATAACCGTAAACAAGAACATGGTACCGTTTGATACGGAATCGCCTTTCATTACCTCCGGTATTCGTGTTGGAACACCGGCGATCACATCGCGAGGAATCACGGAACAGGAAATCCCGGCAGTCGTAGAGCTGATAGACAGAACACTCATGCACATTGGAAATGAAACTGCCATTTCGGCGATCCGTAAGGATGTGAATGCATTAATGGGACACCGACCGTTGTTCGTGTGGTAAAGAACAAACCATTTCTAGATTAGCTCGCCTTGATCATCGAGGTATTTTACTTGACACAACAATGACGTATCCCAAAAACGGGCTGAAATTCATGGGAGAAAAAAATCCCGGATGAACCGGGATGAGGCATTAATCGTTTCTCTTAAAGGTCTTCCGGAAGAACAATTTCCTTGGCGGTCTTCTGTTTCGGCTTCAATTTATCGAAAAAGATCACTTTCAACTTCTCACCATCGG
>JBKCAB010000768.1:0-1005 GCA_046307935.1 Bacteroidota bacterium
CTGAACATCATCACCTAGACAGATCTCATCATTACTGGCAGAAACTGATGCTTGAATCACATCAACAACCTGTGATGCAGTGCACGTTTGTCCATTCACCGTAACATCACAACTGTAGGTAGTCGTTTGCGTGGGAGAAACGGTAATGCTTTGCGTGGTAGCTCCGTTAGACCAAAGATAGCTTGTTTGACTTTGGGTGTAGAGATATAGAATTTCGGCCTGTGTTAATGCACGGTTCCAGATGCCTATATCATCTATTTTGCCGTTCCAGTTTCCATAATTATTGGGATTATTCGCAACATTTCTTCGTCCAATTGATAATGGAAATCCTGAATTCAAAAGTGGTAGTGCATTTTGTTGTGTCCATTGCAGTACCCCGTTCAAGTAAAATTTCAGATCCGTACCATTGTAAGTATACAAAGCATGTTGCCACGTACCATATTGACTAAAATTTGGATTGCAATTGGCATAGTGTTGAAAAGTACAGCCATTTCCACGTTCAAAGTTGAAGTAAGGGTCGTTACAAGCTATGCTCCCAGCGCCATAGGGTCCAGATTTTATGCCCAAGCCAAAATCACAATAGTTACAGGGGCTATTTGAACCACCTTGACTTAAATAAGTTGCTCCACTATTTGAATTCGATAGTGATTCGGAGCTAACAAGATTTGAATTGGCAAATATCCAGGTGGAAATCGAATAGCTATTGCTGATATTCAATGGATTCGCAATAATCCAATCATCTATTCCATCAAAACTATACGCACTATTCGCATTTCCAAAGCGATCTGCGGTAAGCGTTGCGCCATTCACCGTTCCGCTGTTCCCGTTGCCACTTGCATCGTTCGCATTGCCGCAGAAGGGCCAGTAACCTACAAGGCCATTGGTCAGGGTTCCTGAAATTTCAGGACACGCTGAAGTTACCACATTTGTAGTGGCGGAAAGCTGAACATCATCACCTAGACAGATCTCATCATTACTGGCAGAAACTGATGCTTGAATCACATC
>JBKCAB010000769.1:0-3297 GCA_046307935.1 Bacteroidota bacterium
TTCTTTTTCTTGCTGCTTCGACAGGCTCAGCACCAGTTTCAAGAACCAAAAAGCAAGGCGCTGAATTCGCTTGAGCCCGGGTTCGCATCTTTTAAGTGGGTTTTAGCATGAGCATGCCTCTGCCGTATCCCTTCTTGTTAATGCAGATCAGGGTTAGACCATTTGACAGAAACCACACCGGTGCATCAATTGTGAAATCATCAGTTTCAAAATTCACCGTAGTATCGTGTACACGAAATGCCCCTTCCCTGTCACTGACCAACTGACGGCAAACCTCAGCAACATTGGATTCCTCCCCGTGATAAAACAAGGTTTCCTTGTCAACCGTGTACCATTCATTCTCAGGAACGATTTTCGATCTCTTCCCGATGTACTTGGGCTGCTCGACAGTACCGATCGTTTGACCAACCGGCTGTTTTCTGCGCTGCGCAAAGACCGGTATACTCATCCATGCACACACCACGATAAAAGCTAGATTTTTCATTCTTTCGTACTAAAAGGTTATTCATTCTAAACGCTACTTTCTGGAGCAGATAACACGAAATGAATGATTTCAGAAATAAAGATGAGCTCGTAAATAGATTACGGAGTAGGGGGCGAAATTGGCGGCGGAATTATGAAAGCAAATAATCTCCAAGCCTATTAGTTAAGGTTTTATATTTTTATTTTGTGCAATTCTCTGAGCCAGAAAAAAGTCTACTTTGAAGCATTCGTTACAATCATTTTAAAGGTCATAAAATTGATGAAGAAACCGACTGCTTCATGGTCTATGTTCAGTCTTTCTGAAGAAAAACTGGTGTTCCCTTTAAATCATCCGGTGGAAAGCAAATGCACGCGTATTTGTCGGATAATTTTTAGTTCAATAACTGAGACCAATAGTTATTCCATCCCATTTAATTAAATTCGCTCATGCGGCTGCCTCAAGATCTAAGTGTCAATGTAAGTCTTTTAAGTTCTGTTTTCCGAAACACGAGTGCCACATATAAATATTACTGGTTTCTTTCCATTATCGAATGTATAGAAGAAGGTAAAGACGAAATTGAAAAAAGAGAACTCTTTGCCCGCATGATCGCGAATGCATGGTACACCGTCAATTACTTTCACATTTCATTTGGTAAACTAGATAAAATTCAAGAAGCGGTTGAATGCATCAAAGGAATCGAAGGTTTTGCAATAGATGAGAAAAAACAAATCTTACTGAATAGACTTTTAACTTCTTCAAACAAAGAAATTGTCAAGCAACTAAAGCACTTCAATGCGAATGTTCCGTACAAGTTTTTAAGTCCTTGGTTGGGAACTCACTCTGAAAAAGACATGTACCGCATGTCACAAGAGAATTACAATTTACCACCATATGTTCTCTACCCTGACCGGATTTTAGTTCAGCCCGCATGGATTGATTACTTCAAAAAGAACAGCGGACTAATTAAAGACTTTTGCTATTGGAACCTGACGCTCTTTCTCCAAACCAGAAACCCGAATGTCCCGAATATACCTTCGAAATTGATGCGTCCGGAAAAACGCGGAAGTCTTTCAAAACACAAGAAAGATTTTTGGGACATCGTTCTGGCGGAAACAGGTCCGGTGAAATGTATCTACACCAACAAAACGCTTGATATTGGCCAGTACGCTGTTGAACATTTTATTCCTTTTCAATTCGTTTCACATGATTTAATGTGGAATTTAATTCCAGCAAACGGAACTTTCAATAGCAGTAAAAGTGACAAACTCCCACCGTTGGATACTTACTTCAATGATTTTTACGAACTACAAAAAGAAGCTGTCAACATCATTCGGAAAAAGGAACCGAACAACATCTTTTTAGAAGATTACCTCAACTTCTTTCACGATTTAAACCTGAGCAAGGATCGCTACAGGGAACATATTGAACCACTTATCACCATCGCCCATAACAACGGATTTCAATTTATGAAAGTTTAATGAGCATCTTCCAATCCATTCCAAAAGATCGTATCATCCATAACGGGAAGCATTTCTTCCTCGTTCGAGATATTTATCCCGTTTCGCCGGGGCATACTTTGATCATCACCAATGAATTGAAAAAAGATTACTTCGAATTGGATGCATCGGAGATATATGAACTACCCTCAATGATCCAAAAAGCGAAAGAACTCATTGAGCGGGAATACCAACCCGATGGATACAATATTGGTATGAATTGCGGAGAAACAGCAGGTCAAACCGTTTTTCATTTTCATTGTCATGTGATTCCAAGATATAAAGGAGATATGGAAGATCCGAGAGGTGGAGTGAGAGGTGTGATACCTGATAAGCAGCAGTACTAAAATTAGCTTCACTCAGTCTGCAAGGTTTTCAATTGCAGTAGATTTTCATCTTCTTTGAGCCAGTCTTTCTCAGGAATTTCATCAAATGAATTTATTTGAAAATGAATCATTTTTCCTCTTGAACCAACTATTGTTGCGCTAATTCACGCAACAACGTATAGTTCGCAAACGTTGAAAAAAATATGCTGACCACTTGATCTGAAGGGTCAAATTTCTTTACGAAGTGATCCAACATATGTTATCACTATTCGTTTTGATTGTTTATAAATCAAGCAAAGAAATCAGCTGTCCGAAAACGAACTTTCCAAAAAGAGCTCAATCATTGTTGCAATTCAGTTCGGGTAAAAGAAATTACAATTTTAGCGGGAAATCCATCTTGGAAGTACTGCTTTTCTAAAAAGTTTTATCGTAGACTAGTGAAATATAAACTAAAAAGGCAAATTTGTTGCCAATATGTTCAATGTAAGAAAAGCAGCATAACTGAGATCCAGAGAACTGCCTTCGCACAGCGCCTTAACGATAACACAATATAATGAAAGCCAACGAATTACCTATCAATACATTTCTCCAAAATCAGAACGTGCAGTTTGTGATACCGGTATATCAGCGAAACTACGATTGGAGTCAGCAAGAATGTCGTGAATTGATCAATGATATTGTCTCTGTAGAAGAAGAACAGCGCGGCACGCATTTCATCGGAAGTATTGTGTTTATTCACGAGGGGATCTACTCTACGAGCGAGGTAAAAGAATTGGTAATCATCGATGGGCAACAGCGCTTAACTACCATCAATATTTTGTACGTTGCGTTGTACCGTTATGCCAAAGACAACAACATGCATCAAGAAGCGGATATGCTGTTTGATATGTTCCTTGTGAATAAATATGTACAACATGAGTCCAGTAAACTGAAGCTCAAACAAACCGATACGAATTCAAAAGCTTTTCAATCGATCATGTTGGGTACGGAAAAAGAATTTCACGCCTACTCC
>JBKCAB010000770.1:0-3015 GCA_046307935.1 Bacteroidota bacterium
ATCGCAATTGAAATGACATTGACATCACCCAACTGCCCGGTTGCGGAAAGTCTTCCAAAAGAAGTAGAGGATAAAGTTGCCGCGATCGAAGGTGTCAGCTCAGCCAAGGTTCATATTGTGTTCGATCCGCCATGGGACAAAGATATGATGAGCGAAGAAGCAAAGCTGGAATTGGGATTTTTGTAGGAACAAGGAGCTAAGAACAACGAGCAAAGATTGGTTTACATTCTTTGTTCTTTCATCGAATGATATCATGAGAAGAGTTGTAATTACAGGTATAGGTGCTTTGACACCCATCGGAAATAATCTTGAAACATACTGGACAAACTTGAAGAATGGCATCAGTGGGGCTGCAGCAATCACCAAGTTCGACACATCGAAATTCAAGACAACGTTTGCGTGCGAGCTCAAGAATTTCGATCCAAAGGATCATTTCGATGTAAAGGAACTTCGCAAGTACGACCCGTTCTCGCAGTATGCGTTGGTTGCAGTAGATGAGGCCGTTAAACATTCAGGTGTCGATTTTGACCGGTTAAACAAGGATCGAATTGGCGTGATCTGGGGTTCCGGGAATGGTGGAATACAAACCTTTCAGGATCAGATGATGGAATATTGCAGCGGAGATGGAACGCCGCGTTTTACTCCGTTTTTCATACCAAGAATTCTCGTTGACATTGCATCAGGGATCATTTCGATCAAATATGGACTTCGCGGTGTGAATTTCTGTCCTGTATCCGCTTGCGCAACGTCCAACACGGCGATTATTGAGGCCTTCAACTATATCAAATGGGACAAAGCGGATATGATCATTACCGGTGGATCAGAAGCAGCGATAAACGAAGCTGCCATTGGAGGTTTTTCATCGGCCAAAGCATTGTCGACGAGAAACGATTCTCCTGAAACAGCTTCTCGCCCCTTCGATGTATCCAGAGACGGTTTCGTAATGGGCGAAGGTGCCGGAGCTTTGATTCTGGAAGAATATGAACATGCCAAAATGCGTGGTGCTAACATCTACGGTGAGATCGTAGGTGGCGGAATGGCTGCTGACGCCTTTCACTTGACAGGTACTCATCCGGATGGTGACGGAGCAGTGTTGGGCATGAACGAAGCCATGCGGGAAGCTGGTATCACTACCGATGCGATCGATCACATCAACATGCATGCTACCTCAACACCACTGGGTGATAATTCGGAGCTTATTGCTGCAAAACGTGTATTCGGCGAGCGAAAGGATCTCGCGGTCTCTGCAACAAAATCGATGACAGGTCACCTACTGGGTGCTGCTGGTGCGATCGAAGGGATCGCCTGTGTTATGGCCCTGCGCGATGGGATCGTTCCACCAACCATCAACACGACAAGCATCGAGCCTGAATTCGCTGAAATGTTCAATTTTCCTTTGGGCAGATCGGTTCGTAAAGACATGACCTATGCCATGAGCAATACCTTTGGTTTTGGTGGACATATAGCGAGTGTGATCTTTAAACGGTTTGACAGTTAGAATTCACTTTGCAAGAACGACCGATGGAAATGAATCCATTTAAGTGATTGGTGAATGAATTTATGAACTCTAACAATTGGCAGCAACAATCGATTGATCCGACGTACTTAAAATTAAACCACATCTATTTTTATAGCTTATGAAAAAATTAAATACACACCTCATAGCAACCTTGTTACTGCCCGCTATTTTTTTATCCTGCGAGAATACAGTGAGCGAACAAGAAAACCCGAGCTTTAATCAAGCTAATGACTCAAAATCCAGCAAGAATTTATCAGATTTCGAGGTGGTTTTATCAAATTTATTGCTTCAAAGTTTCTCTGAGAAGAATTTTGACAGCCTTTTATACGTTTCCTCTCCACTGATCATGAAATTCACAGATCCTGAAAATTTAGAATTCGGACGATTCTATAACCCGGGCATTTATTGCAAATTATTTTCACGCCATGATAAATACGGTTTCGAATTTCAGGAGGGATATTATGGTCAAGATCAACCGGACATTACTGGCTTAGCGTTTTTTTCCGATAAACAGCCTGAAGGCGGTTATTGTGAAGAGTCCGTTTCTCCTGATGGTATTTACTACAATATGGTTAATGAGCTCCCTGATGATTGGGACCTTGATACAGGCGAACCCATACCACTTTCCGATAAGTACAAAGATTTTGAGAAAATGGAAGTTCAAATCCAAATCAAAAAAATGATAGTTAAAACGCTCTATTTCATTAAACAAAAGAATAGTTGGTATCTTTTATTCGTTTACGATTGCGATTGCAGTGCTTAATTATTTATTGATACAAGAAGTATCTCCGTTAGGATAGTATTCGCTCGCTGTCTATAAACCTATCCTCTCGACCGATCCATCAGCTCCTCCCTTAAATACTTTGCTGTGTGGGAGCTTTCAAGGTACTTGGAAACTATTTCTTCCGGTGTACCTGTGGCTGTGATGAGTCCTCCGCCCTTACCTCCTTCCGGTCCGATATCGATGATATGGTCCGCAACTTTGATGATATCGAGGTTGTGCTCAATGACAAGGACGGTGTTCCCTTCATCTGCTAATCGCTGAAGGACCGTCAACAAATGGCGGATATCCTCGAAATGAAGTCCCGTTGAAGGCTCATCCAGTATGTAAAAGGTATTTCCCGTGCTCTTTTTGGAAAGTTCGGACGCCAACTTGATTCGCTGTGCCTCACCTCCGGAAAGCGTTGTGGATGGCTGTCCAAGTTTGATGTAACCTAAACCCACTGATTCCAGGGTAGCCAGTGGTCGATGGATCTTCGGGATCGATTCAAAGAAATGGACAGCATCTTCGATCGTCATGTCCAGCACATCGGCGATCGATTTACCCTTGAACCGGACTTCCAGTGTTTCGCGGTTATAGCGTTTGCCATTGCAAGTTTCACACTCCACATAGACATCGGGAAGTAAATTCATTTCTACCACTTTCAGTCCGCCTCCGCTGAAAGTTTCACAACGACCACCCTAAAAATTAAATGAAAAACGACCAGCCTTGTAAC
>JBKCAB010000771.1:0-6518 GCA_046307935.1 Bacteroidota bacterium
AAAACGGCTTGCCACGAAATTGAAGCTTTTGGACCTGTTTCTACGATCATGCCGTACAAAACTTTCGATGAAGCGATCGAGCTTTCTCGAATGGGAAAGGGATCACTCGTTTCATCCATCGTTACGCCTGATGACCGTGAAGCAACGGAATACGTAGTCAATGCAGCAACTATGCACGGAAGGATCCTGGTCCTGAATAAGGATTGTGCCAAAGAGTCGACAGGTCACGGTTCTCCCATGCCCTTGCTTACTCACGGAGGTCCTGGTCGTGCCGGAGGAGGAGAGGAAATGGGAGGGAAACGGGGTGTGCTCCATTATTTGCAGAGAACAGCGATTCAAGGACACCCGACGACCATTACAAAGATCACTCAACAATTTCAGGTCGGTGCAGAAATGCCGGAAGCAAATCCGCATGTATTCAGAAAGCATTTCGAAGAGCTGATTATCGGTGAAACTGTCTACACGCACAAACATACTGTTACGGATGCGGATATCGTAAATTTCGCAAATGTATCGGGAGACAATTTCTACGCACACATGGATGCTACTTCCCTCGAAGGAACCATCTTCGAGCGAAGAGTTGCACACGGTTATTTTGTGTTATCTAAAGCGGCAGGATTGTTCGTGGATCCGAAGAAAGGACCCGTTCTACTCAATTATGGGATCGATGAAGCGCGCTTCACCAAGCCGGTCTACCCCGGAATGACCATCGGCGTTAGGTGCACTGTAAAAGAGAAAGTCGACCAAGAAAAGCGAAACGAGGAAGATGTGGCTAAAGGTATTGTGAAGTTTCTTATTGATGTCTATGATGAAACCGGTGAGACGGTGGCCTTAGCGACGATCCTTACCATGGTCAAGAAACTTGATCAGAACTGATCTGTTCACATGGCAGGACTGAGTTGATGCTGCTCACTGTCCGTATTCATCTGCATTTCATTATCTTCGTACAACTATTGCGGAAAAGCCGTTATTTTCCATGAAACTAATTCACTATGGTATTTTCTAGTATCACTTTCCTTTACATGTTCCTCCCATTGAGCATCATTGCGCATTACATTACCGGGAATACTATGTTTAGGAACCTGACACTTACGTTGTTCTCTTTGATCTTCTACGCTTGGGGTGAACCAATGTGGATCTTCCTGTTGCTATTTACCTCCTTTTTCGATTACGGTATAGGAATATGGATCGAAAGACACTTTGGCACCTCCCGATCAAAATACATTCTTTGGTTTGGAGTTGCTGTAAATCTTTCATTATTGATCGCTTTTAAATATGGAGGATTTATCTGGGATAATTTGAACATGCTGTTCCCTTTGCCATTCGATCGCCCGACGAACACACTCCCCATCGGTATTTCTTTTTACACTTTCCAAACCATTTCTTATCTCGTTGATGTCTACAGAGGTGACGTAAAAGCCCAGAAAAATCCGATGTATTTCCTGCTTTTTGTGTCGCTCTTCCATCAATTGGTAGCCGGACCTATCGTGCGCTACAAAGCCATTGCCGATGAGATCGAAGGCCGTCAGGTGAACTGGCAGATGATCAGCGACGGGATCAACCGCTTTTGTTTGGGACTGTTCAAAAAGGTGATCATTGCCAACGCAGCTTATGAGCTGGTCGATAAGTACCTTGAATCAAGTTTTCACGACTTGTCGAGTTACGAAGCATGGTTCGGGATCACCATGTTCTCCGTTCAGATCTACTTTGACTTTGCAGGCTACTCCGATATGGCGATCGGATTGGGTAAGATGTTCGGATTCAACTATGATGAGAACTTCAAACATCCTTACGCCGCACAGTCGGTAGGTGATTTTTACCGTAGATGGCATATTTCACTCGGAAAGTTCTTTAGGGATTATGTTTACATTCCTCTGGGTGGCAACAGGAAATTTCAACTCAGGAACATAATGATCGTTTGGTTGCTGACAGGTGCCTGGCACGGTGCCAGTTGGAACTTCGTCTTGTGGGGTTTTTACTTCGGTTGTTTTATGATCATAGAGAAATTGCTGGAGAATGTCCTTACAAAAACACCCCGCGCCATCCGACATTTATACACCTTGATCCTGATCATTTTCAGCCGTGCGATCTTCTACTTCGTGGATTTTGAAAAGCTTAAGTTATTTACGGTGAATCTATTCCAGTCCAGTAATCCGATATCGGATGGTTTTGTCACAGACCTTTGGGAAAATTCGATTTGGTTCGTTGTGGTGATTCTGATGTGCATCCCTTGGAATGAGATCTATCCAAAAGGCTCCTCGGTCAGTATGCGTGCTGAATCGCTGTACGGGTCGTTCCGTCCTGCCGTCAATGCCGCTTTCCTCATCCTCGCAACGATCATGCTGGTGGATTCAACTTACAATCCGTTCATTTATTTCCGTTTCTGATCATGGCAGCAAAGATTAATTCTATCCTGTTTTTTCTGATCCTCTCCGTAGGGATGTCCTCCTATTTTCTTATCAAACCGAAGCGGATCTCCATTGAGGAAAAAAGAAAGCTCACAACCTTTCCTTCTTTTAACTGGAAGAGTTATGTCTCCGGTAAGTGGACCGATAGCATGGATCGTTACTTGAATGATCACTTTCCGAACCGATTGAAAATGATCGAATATGCAACATCTGTGCGCTATGCACGTGGAATACATCTGAAAAATCAAGAGAAGATATTTGTGTATCAGAAACGTCATTCAAAGAGTCGAATGAAAGAGAATCAATCCAAGGATACGGTTCCGAAGTTTATGGACGATTTCGAAGAAACTTACTCGAACAGCATGTTGATCCTTAACGGAAGCGTTTATCCATTGAATTCTGGAAGCCCTAAAATGGGTGGTCCTTTCGCGAAAATGGTGAACGAATATGCTGAACGTTTGAAAGGTAAAACCAGGGTGTTTTCAGCTGTTTCTCCATTGTCTTCAGCATTCATACCGGCAGAGAAATACCGTCATTATAACGGGAAGAACAGGGCAACGCTGGAAGCCATTCGAGATAATCTTTCAAACGGCGCAATATTCTGTGATGTATTCAATGAATTGAATAACCACGCCAGTGAGAAATTGTATTTCAGTACAGATCATCACTGGACAGCCCGTGGCGCATACTACGCATATGTCGCATTTTGTAAAGCCGCTGGATTCACACCTGTTCCAAAAGAAAATATGGAACGAAGAGTGAAATACAATTTCTTAGGAACTCTCTACGAGAGAACACGTGATAAATCGGTACGAGAACATGCTGATACTTTCGAGTATTTTGTACCAAATGTCACTTCTACCGCTATACGCTTCGGTCAGTACGATTATAAGGGTGTGAAATCCAATACATTTTGCCATAATTGCTCGGGAGGAAATAGTTATTCTACCTTCGTCTGCGGAGACAATCCACTGATGAAGATCACGACCTCCAATAAGAATGGTCGAAAGGCTGTTGTGATCAAGAACTCAATGGGGAATGCGTTTTCCGTTTACATGATCTCACACTATGAAGAGGTCTGGGTGGTGGATTTTCGTTATTCCAAGCATAACCTTATCGACTTGATCGAGAAGAACGGTATTGATGATATGATCTTTGCAGTCGGGATGTATGCGGCTATGAGTAGTGGTACTATAGGTATGATGAGAAATCTGGCAACTCAAAAGGGTGGTCCGCCACCACCAGCGCTACCTGCTTCCAGACGAGATTCATCTGCAGTTCTTGAGCAAAAAAAAGACGTTAAAGACACTATAAAATGATCGAGTTCAGGGTAAAGTTGTTTTCGACGTTAGCCTTCTTTTTTGCTTGCATAAATTGTGCTGTTTGCCAGCCTGATGCATTCCCGAAAGAGCTGCGTATCGATACTTCTTTCGCCTTTTTGCAGTTCTATGATCGAGAAACAGGTGATCGTTTTGTTGAGCATTTTAACAATGCCGCAAACGATAAAGTAGTGATTTTTCATTACGGTGGAAGCCACATTCAGGCAGAACGTCCATCCACCTTCGCTCGGGCAGCACTGCAAAAGGCCTTCGGTAATGGAGGTCGCGGTATGGTCTTCAATTACGGTGCGGCAAATACATACAGCTCTGTTAATTATACATCAACAGCAAAGGGCAATTGGGTGTATGCAAAGAGTTTTCAGTTGCCTCCAAAGATCCCGCTCGGAGTTTGTGGAATGTCTGTAGAAACATCCGAATTGAATGCCGAACTCAATTTTCATTTCAAGAAGGAAATCCCGTTAGAGGATCATCGAATTGTACTTTTTATAGAAAATGATTCAACCACCTTTGGTTTCGATCTCAAGATCGATACTACAGTTTTCCATTTTGGCAGGGATGAATTGAAGCGGATCGGTAAACATGAAATTGAATTGAGCTACCGCGGAAAAATCAGTGATATACAACTCAGAACTACATCAAGGAACGGGTCAACGAGTTTTCTTCGTTTCTATGGTCTTGATATCGAAAACCAAACCAACAGCGGTGTCGTATATCATTCGCTCGGAGTTGGTGCTGCAGCAATGCGTTCGGTACTTTATCTGGATAAGATGCCCAGACACGCAGAGGTATTAAAGCCCGATATTGTTATCCTTGATTTTGGAACCAATGATATCCTGTACACCAATTCGATCGATCCGAAACTTCCTGACCAGATCCGCAAAGCGATCAACAATTTCCGTAAGGTCAATCCGGATGTGTTAATTGTATTGACCTCTGTGCAAGACCTTTATAAAAACGGAAAATACATCACGGCCGGTCCTGTTTTCAGAGACCTGATCGATACCCTTGCTAAAGAGCAAAAATGCATGTTTTGGAATTGGTATGACCTGTCCGGCGGACTGCGTACCATACGCACGTGGCACGAACTCGGTTACGCTCAGAGCGACTGCATACACCTTACGCAGGAAGGCTATCGGGTAAAAGGAGAATTCATGTACCGGTCTTTCTTGAACACTTATCTCAAGGTGCAAAATGAAGGGAGTATGGATGAACTCCGCGTGCCAATGAGGATCTATGATTCTGACAAATCTATAAATACCATTATTTCCAAAGATTCCAGTTCTGCAGATGCCGTTATGACCGGTGGAGCAATCGATCAGGTTCCTTCAGATACACTCAACGCTCTGAAAAAAGCTGAACTGCCCAAACCGAAACCGGTCGTCGAGAAAAAAGTTGTTCCCAAAGCCAGAACGCACAAAGTGAAAGCCGGAGATACATTATCTGAAATTGCCAGAAGGTACAATACAACAGTAAGTAAACTCAGGAAGGTGAACAACCTGAAGAGTGATCTGATTCGCGTTGGACAAGTGCTGAAGATCCCGAATTGATACTTTGGCGCGTGCGGGTTTCCTTTACGATCAGTTAGCGTAGGAATGCTGTCACAACTTCATCACATTATGACATGTTGTCCGAATTTTGGCATTGGCAGTATCTTTGTCTTTAAAATGAAAAAATAGTGAATATGGCCGAGGAAAATCAGGGTGAACAAAAGAATGGATCACAAGATCAGGAACCGGGTAGTGCTGAAAATCATTCTGAAGAGCAAACAACAGCCGGTTCGGAAAATGACAGAATTACTGAACTGAATGAAAAATATGTCCGTTTGTACGCAGAATTCGACAATTACCGAAAACGCACCAACCGTGAAAAGATAGAATTGATCAATAGTGCAGGCGAAGGTATTATTAAGGATCTTCTGCCGGTATTGGATGATTTTGAACGCGCCATTGTAAACAATGAGAATGCTGCAGACCTGGAAAGCGTCAAGGAAGGATTTCATCTGATCTTTCACAAAATGCGACATATCCTGGATAACAAAGGTTTGAAACCGATGGAAGTCAAAGGACATCCGTTCGATAGTGAGCTCCATGAAGCGATAGCAAATGTTCCTGCCCCGTCGGATGAAATGAAAGGAAAAGTCATTGAGGATGTAGAAAAGGGTTATTTGCTCAATGAGAAAGTGATCCGATATGCTAAAGTTGTTGTTGGACAGTGAATTGCCCGAGAAAGGACAATTTGTATGAATTGATCGTGAAACGTGAACCACAAAAAATACAATTCCGAAGGGTATGAGTCAGAAAAGAGATTATTATGAAGTGCTGGGCGTTTCAAAAAATGCAGATGAAGGTGAGATCAAAAAAGCTTACCGTAAACTGGCGCTGAAATACCATCCGGATAAGAATCCAGGTGATGCAAGTGCGGAAGACAAGTTCAAAGAGGCGGCAGAGGCGTATGAAGTTTTGAGCAATCCTGAGAAAAAGGCACAATACGACCGATTTGGACACGCGGGAATGGGCGCCGGAGGTTTTGGTGGCGGCATGAACATGGATGATATCTTTTCACAGTTCGGGGATATCTTCGGCAATGCTTTTGGAGGTAGTTTTGGAGGCAGCAGGGGAGGAAATCGTGTTGTGAGAGGTACAAACCTTCGTGTGAAGATGAAACTGACACTGGAAGAGATCGCTGAAGGTGTTAAAAAGAAGATCAAGGTCAACAAGCTGGTGAACGCTGAAGGTGTAACCTTCAAAATATGTTCAACCTGCAACGGTTC
>JBKCAB010000772.1:0-9303 GCA_046307935.1 Bacteroidota bacterium
CCGTTCGCATCGCCAAGTAGTTCAAACAAACAAAGGTTCATCGCCCTGTTCAGCAGACCCTGGTCCTGAAATTCCTTCGACGTTCGGATCTTGATCATCAGTCGTTTCATCTCCCTTTCAGAGATCTCTTCGATGCCCAATTTTTCCAATTCATTGAAAAGCGCCTTTTCGAGCATATTGAAGCTTACACCTTCGTTCAGTTTTCCTGAAATTACAAGTAATCCGTTATCCAGAGAACCTGAAATATAGGCTCCGATCTCAGAAACGAGCTTCATTTCTTTCTTCAGACTGGTGTACAAACGGGAAGATTTGTCGCGGCCAAGAACATCCGAAAGTACATCGGCAATGTAATAACCAGGATCTTTTCGCTCCGGCATTTTAAAGGCATAGTAGAAAGCGTTGGCAGGTACATTCCTTTCCAAAATCTTTTCGCGGAATTCATTTTGCTCGGGTTCAGAGGGAAGCATGCGAACCGGCATTGTTCCGGACGGGATATCCCCGTACCATTTGTTGACTAGCTCTTTCACCTGATCCAACTCAAAATTGCCGGCAATGCATAGGATGGCGTTGGACGGATTGTAGTGTTTTGCGAAAAAGTGCTTCACATCTTCCATTGTGGCATTTTCGATGTGACTGATCTCTCTGCCGATCGTTGCCCATTTGTAAGGGTGAACATGGTATGCCAGCGGACGAAGCTCGAGCCAAACGTCACCATATGGTTGATTCAGGTAGCGCTGCTTGAATTCTTCCACAACAACATTGCGCTGAACTTCCAGACTTTTTGGAGTAAACGCCAGCGATAGCATTCGATCACTTTCCAGCCAAAGCGCAGTTTCAATGTTTATGGCAGGGAGTACATCATAGTAGTTTGTAATATCGTTCGAAGTGAACGCATTACTTTCGCCACCTGCGCGCTGAAGTGGTGCGTCAAAGTCGGGAATATTGACCGAGCCTCCGAACATGAGATGCTCAAAAAGGTGAGCAAATCCCGTCTTATTCTCGGATTCATCGCGAGCGCCTACGTTGTAGAGGGTATTCACTACGGCCATAGGTGTGGTCACGTCTTTGTGAAAGAGTACTTTCAGCCCGTTGTTTAAGGTGAAACGTTCAAAATGAATCATCAGAATTTGAATTTGTCGGTTTGTTGTTCAGAAAGAGCTTCCCTGAACTCGGAAATGATCTCTGCTACAATGGTAGCAGCTGGCATGATATGGTCGAAAAGTGAGGAGATCTGCCCGATCTCCAACTCGCCGTCTACGAGATCTCCTTCGAACATGCCTTTCTTGGCGCGTCCACGGCCCAACAAAGTTTTCAATTCCTCCGCACTTGCACCGCGCTGGTAGGCAGCTTCGACTTGTTGATAGAACTCATTTTTGATCAAACGGACCGGGGTGAGTTCCTTCAGTGTGAGCCGCGTATCACCTTCATTGGTGTTGATAACCGCATGCTTAAAATTAATGTGCGCGCTCGATTCTTCGGAGGCTACAAATCGACTACCGATCTGTACACCATCGGCGCCCAGATTCATAGCAGCGAGCATTCCGCGCCCTGTGCCTATACCTCCGGCAGCGATCAGTGGAATCGAAAGTTCTCTGGCAACCATCGGGATCAGACACATAGTCGTTGTTTCATCCCTGCCGTTGTGTCCCCCGGCTTCAAATCCTTCAGCAACAACAGCATCGACTCCTGCCTCCTGCGCTTTTAGTGCAAACTTGAGACTGGAAACGACATGTACCACCTTGATTCCTTGCGATTTGAGGTGTTCTGTCCATGTTTTTGGATTTCCCGCTGACGTGAAAACAATAGGCACTTTGTGCCGGATGATCGTTTCAATGTGCTTGTCGATATCGGGGTAGAGCATCGGCAGATTGACAGCAAATGGTTTGTCTGTAGCCGTTTTGCACTTCGTAATCTGTTCATCCAGAATAGCGGGGTACATCGATCCTGATCCAATGATTCCCAATCCACCGGCATTAGAAACAGCCGAAGCGAGTTCCCATCCGGAGCACCAGATCATTCCGGCCTGGATTAAAGGGTACTGTATTCCGAAAAGTTCACAGATTCTATTGCTCATTGATAAGATCCAAAATAGATAATTACTGTTTTTACGAAAATACGCTTTTTAGAAATTTCAGCAGCTGTGTATGATCGTTAAATTGTTCAGGTCGTCTTCAAAATGTTATCGTAGCGGAATTACGTCTTTTTTGTTTATTTTAGTGTTCAAATCAAGTAGTTCCTCCGTTGGTGCGATACCTGTTTATATTGCTCATCATTTTGACCCTGTTTCCTGCTGGCGCTCAGGAACAGGAGCATGTTCATGATATGCATCATGCTTTCATTGAGAATAAGGGTCAGTGGCCGGAGCCCGTGTTGTTCAGGGCGAAGTTCCGCGGAGGTAATATGTGGGTTCAACAGCGAAAGTTTCTCATCCATTTACAGGATTTCTCACGAATGCAGGAACTCCACGTGAAACCGCAAGATTCGGAGGAAACAGTTACATACCAACAAACATTGGTGCATGTGAACTTTCCAACGGCAAATCCGGTAAGTCAGATTGAGAAGATTGGTAAAACTCAAGCTTATTACAACTTTTTCCAAGGAAATGATCCTTCACGTTGGGCTTCTGAGGTGCACGGGTATTCAGAGGCAGTCATGCGCGAATTTTACAATGGTATCGATCTAAAAATCATTGAGCAAGGGGAACAGCTGAAGTATGAATTCCATCTGCAGCCAGGAGCCGATCCTGGGTTGATCCACTTTGATTATGGAGGATGCCTATCTGTAAAGGTCTCTCGGAAAGGTGATTTAGTGCTGCAAACGAGCTTGGGTCAGATCATCGAGCAAAAACCGTATTCGTATCAAGTTGTTAATGGAAAAATCAAAGAGATCGAATCAGCATTTGTTTTGGAAGGAAACAAGGTGCATTTCAAGCTTGGTGACTATGATCCCGCTCACATTTTAGTGATCGACCCAGTTTTGATATTCGCAACGTACAGTGGTTCGGTAACCGATAATTTTGGAATGACAGCAACCTATGGATACGATGGAACGGCTTATTCAGCCGGAATAATCTATGGGAATGAATACCCAACTCCAGACCCACTGGCTTGGGATGTGGTTTCGAATATCACAGTTCCAAGTACGAATATTGCGACAACGGATGCATTCATTTCCAAGTATTCAGCCGATGGAACAATCATGCTCTGGACAACTTTCATTGGCGGCGGAGACAATTTTCAAGGTACAGAAACTGCTCATTCACTGATCTGTGATCCTGATGATAACATTTATCTCTACGGAGTAACTTCAGCCATTGATTTTCCGGTTCAGGGCGGATTTCAATCTTCGCATGCCGGTGGTTCAGCGCTTTCAGTCAATTTCAATGGAACCAATTTTGGTGCTGTCGGTACGGATATTTTTGTGTGTAAATTTAGTGCAAACGGGCAGAATTTGCTGGGGTCAACCTACATTGGAGGGACGGATAATGATGGTGTGAATTACAAGGTGACTTCCGGGAATTACAACTCTGTTGCAGCTTACGATTCACTCTCCATCAATTATGGAGATCAGTTCAGGGGTGAGATCATGTTGGATCAGAATGGCAATTGTATTGTTGCATCGTGCAGCAGAAGTACTGATTTCCCTGTTCTCGGTGCTTTTCAAGCCACCAACGCAGGTATGCAGGATGGAGTTGTTTTCAAAATGTCTCCCAATCTGGATAACTTGATATGGTCGAGCTACTACGGAGGGAGTAACAACGATGCCTGTTATTCTGTTAAGGTTGATTCCAGTTTTAATATCGTATTTTCCGGGGGTACCAGCTCTGATAATTTGGCATTTACATCAGGAGGGCTACAGCCAGTATACAATGGTGGAAAGACAGATGGATTTGTGGTGAAGCTCGCTCCAAATGGAAACGCGGTCCTAAATGCAACCTATCTCGGTACATCTAACCTGGATCAGGCATTTTTTGTTGAGATCGATCGAAATGACAATGTGTTTGTACTTGGGCAGGCAGTTGGGGGTTTGTTCCCTGTTTTCAACGCACCTTACAACATCCCGAACAGCAGTCAGTATATCATTAAATTATCACCAGATCTTACAACCAATCTCAATTCAACTGTTTTTGGGAACGGCAGCCCGAATATCAATATCTCACCTGCTGCCTTTTTAGTTGATATCTGCGGTAATATGTATGTCTCAGGCTGGGGTGCCAACATTCTGCAGGGAACACCCTTATCAGGAATGCCTGTTACACCGGATGCATTTCAGGCCACTGCACCGAATGGGTTCGATTTTTATCTGATTGTGATCAAAAGAGAATTCACGGATATCCTATACGGGACCTATCTCGGTGGTACAACAGCGCAAGAACATGTTGACGGAGGTACTTCACGTTTTGACAAAAGTGGTGTTGTTTATCAATCTGTATGCGGTGGCTGTGGCGGGAACAGCGATTTTCCAACTACACCCGGAGCCTGGTCCTCTCAGAATTTGAGTTCAAATTGCAACAATCTTGTCTTTAAATTCGATTTTGAGTTAATACCACAAGCGGAATTTACCGTGGATAATAATTTGGGATGTGCAACCTTTGAAGTAACCTTCGACAATTTCTCTACCGAATCGGATTCCTACATGTGGGACTTTGGTAATGGGGATACGAGTTCGGTGATCTTCAATCCAACAATGGTTTATGATACCCCAGGTGTATATGAAGTATTGCTCTACGTGACCGATAGTATATGTCTTTTAACGGATACTGCACAGTTATTTATCACGGTTACCGATTCCATTCAGGTAACAGCCGGAAGTGATCTGGAGTTGTGTTCTCCGGTTCCAATTACGCTGACTGCCAACAGTTTTGGTACAGCAGATTACTTCATCTGGTCGGAATCACCAACATTCGAAGACACATTGAACACAAACGTTAGCGATTCAGTTTTGACGATCACACCTTCCGGTACAACTACCTACTATGTGATGGCAGGGAATCTGGGTTGCAGCATTACAGATAGTGTTCAAGTCGATTTTATCAGTAGTGATCTCGTGCTCTCGGGAAATGACTCGATCTGTCAGGGGGAACTGACTACAATCACTGCAACAAACCTGAATCCATCTATCACATTCACCTATGCGTGGTCACCTGCTTCCGTTATTGTTTCCCCAACCAATGGAAACGCTGTTCAGGTTATGCCAATGTCGTCGCAGTATATATACGTAACTGCCTCGGCATCCAACGGTTGTATCATAGAGGATTCTGTTTATATTGCAGTAAGTTCGATCCCGGATGGTGCAGTGATCGCCAGTGCTTCTGAATATACAATCCCGGAAGGGGGTACCACCACACTGTTCGGACAGCCTTCGGGATACGAATATGAATGGGTTCCTGCGCTGGGCCTGGATAACCCGAATATGCAGCAGACAAATGCAGAGGTTGGTCAGTCGACGCTTTATACGTTGAATGTCACAGATGGGATCTGTACGAAAAGTGATACTGTTTTCATCAAAGTATATTCGTTCATTTGTGATGAGCCCTACATTTTTATTCCCAATGCATTTTCTCCGAATGGTGACGGAGAGAACGATGTGTTGTATGTGAGAGGTCCGCTGATCGAAAAGATGGTTTTTCGCGTCTTTGACCGTTGGGGAGAGCTGGTTTTCGAAACGGAGGACAGGCTCATTGGATGGGATGGTACTTTCAGGGGAAAGCAGTTGGATCCGGATGTTTATGATTATTATCTGAAAGCGATCTGCATCGATGAGCAGGAATCTATCATTAAAGGCAACATTACCTTGATGAGGTAAACGAGAATTCCGCATTGGTCAGTAAGAAAAACATCTTCGACTCCCTGTTTACTCGTTCAAACCTTGTAGATTTGAGGAGAATTCAAATTTCTTCAGATGAAAAAGATCATTACGCCAAAGTCGGAAAAATTCCTTGAGAAGTACCTCAATAATCCAAGCCCAACCGGTTTTGAATCGGAAGGACAAAAGCTTTGGTTAAGCTACATCAAGCCTTACATCGACGATTATTTTACGGATCATTACGGAACGGTCGTTGGGGTGATCAATCCGGGTGCGGAATACAAAGTAGTGATCGAAGCACATGCGGATGAGATCTCCTGGTTTGTTCACTACATTACCAAGGACGGATTTATTTATCTTAGAAGAAACGGAGGCTCAGACCACATGATTGCGCCCTCAAAACGAGTGAATATCCATACGGATAAAGGAATAGTCAAAGCAGTATTTGGATGGCCAGCTATTCACATGCGTCAAACAAAAGAAGAAACACCCAGTTTAAAGAACATTTTTCTGGACTGTGGTTGCAGTTCGGCAGAAGAAGTTGCAAAGTTGGGAATACATGTGGGTTGTGTAGTGACCTTTGAAGATGAATTCATGATCATGAATAAATCCCGCTATGTGGGGCGCGCCCTCGACAACCGGATCGGGGGATTTATGATTGCTGAAGTAGCGAGATTATTGCATGAAAAGAAAGTCAAGCTGTCATTTGGATTGTACATTGTGAACTCTGTTCAGGAGGAAGTTGGATTACGCGGTGCTGAAATGATCGCACATCGCTTAAAGCCGAATGTTGCACTTGTAACAGATGTTTGCCACGATACTGCTACACCAATGGTGGATAAGATCGAAAATGGTGACCAGCGTTCGGGTGATGGCCCCGTGCTTACATACGGTCCCGCGGTTCAGAATAACTTATTAAAGTTCCTCATTAAAACCGCCGAGAAAAGCAAAATTCCTTTTCAGCGTGCTGCTGCTTCCCGGGCAACAGGAACAGATACAGATGCGTTTGCCTACTCGAACGAGGGGGTGCCCAGTGCACTGATCTCTCTTCCGTTGAGGTACATGCATACGACTGTGGAGATGTGCAGAAAAGAGGATGTGGAAAATACGATCCTCCTTATTTTCGAGGCAGTGAAAGGTCTCAAGTCAGGGCAAGATTTTAAATACTTGTAAAGCAAAAGTCTTCAAGAATCCAAGAATCTTTTGATTTAGGTTCATCGAATGATCAATAGGCTTTTAGAAATTGTGTACATTGCGTACTTAAAACATAAACTACATTTATGAAGAAGATTACATTTGTTTTGGCCGTATTGTGCCTCTCGGGATCGCTACAAGCCCAGTTATTCTCCGATGATTTTGAGTCCTATGCATCAGGCTCATACATCGGCCCTCAGTCTGCTTCGTGGACAACATGGAGTGGAGCAGGTGGCGAAGGAACCGCCGAAGATGTTACTGTAACTACCAATCAGGCGAATAGTGGCAGTAAGTCAGTGTATTTCTCATCTACTTCCGCGAATGGCGGTCCCCAGGATGTTGTTCTGGATTTCGGGCCTGTTTACAATTCCGGACTTTTCACATTTGAAGCTGCATTCTACATCAACGCAGGTAAGAATGCGTATTTCAATTTTCAGGGTGCAGCAGCCATTGGAACGCTCTGGGCGCTGAACGTGAACATGGATGGAGGACAGGTGATCGTTGACGACGGATTGACGCCGAATTTGGCAGTTGGATCGTACTCTGATGCCACCTGGTTTACCTTGAGAATTGAGGCGAACATGACACTGAACGTTTGGAAAGCGTATGTGGATGGTGTTCAGTTCGGTCAGTGGGAGAACGGTGTGAATGCCCTTGCTTCACTTGACCTTTTTCCGATCCAGAACAGCCAGTTCTTCGTGGATGACGTGATGTTTGATCATCAGCCTGTCACGCTTGCCAACCTCAATGCGATGGCTTCGAGTCTCGTTATGGGAGGAAATATTGCCACCCAGGTTGTTGATCCTGTTGTGACCGTTAAGAATGCGGGTACCACTGCGATCAATTCGTTTGATGTAGTACTTGATTACAACGGTAACCAATATACGCAAAACATTACAGGACAGAATTTAGCGTCACTGCAAAGCTTCGATGTCACGTTTACCGGGATCAACCTAGTAGCTGGATCGAATGTAGCAACGGCAACCGTGAGTAATGTCAACGGGGCTTCCGATGACGATCCGAACGATGATGTGATCACCCAAACAGTGAATCCAGTAGTTCCGGCGCCGGGTAAGATAGTTGTTGGAGAGGAAGCTACCGGAACTTGGTGTCAGTGGTGTCCTCGTGGTGCAGTATTCATGGATCTTTTTGAAACGGAATACGCTGATTTCTGGGCTGGTATTGCTGTCCACAATGCCGATCCCATGGTCGATCCTACCTACGATACCGGCGTTGGCGCTTTGATCGGAGGTTACCCAAGTGCATTGGTTGACCGCGGACCGGATGTTGACCCTTCACAAATGGCGCCTGATTTCTTTGAACGTTTGCAAATTGCACCTAAGGCATTTATTACCAACGGTGCAACCTGGGATGCTTCAACGAGGACATTGAATGTTTCGATTTCAGCAGAATTCCAGGCAGCAGCAACCAGCAGTTATAAACTTGCGTGTGTGTTGACCGAAGACGGTGTGACCGGAACAGGAGCCGGATGGAACCAATCCAACGCATACGCAGGAGGAGGTAATGGAGTAATGGGAGGTTATGAAGCTTTACCGAATCCTGTACCTGCTGCTCAAATGGTCTATGATCATGTAGCACGTAAGATCGCTCCATCATTCGGTGGATATGCGAATAGCTTCCCTGCGACAGTGAATGCCGGAGCAACACACACGGTTAACTTTTCTTTTGTTCTTCCGGCAGGATGGGACGAGAATGAGATGCACATCATCGGTTTGCTAATTGCTCCGAACGGAACAATTGACAATGCGGGTAAGGCTACAATCGCAGAAGCTGTTGCAAATGGATTTGAAAACGGAACTTCTGCGGGTCTTTTCGATATGGATACTGACCAAATCGACGCGACGTTTAAGCTATATCCGAATCCTGCGAACGATTATGCAGTGGTCGTGATCGATCTGGATGTTGCAACTCAAGTGGAAATGACGTTATCTGATGTGTCAGGTAAAGTAATCGCTTTCCGTGATTATGGATCAATGAATGGTGCTCAGGAAGTAGTGCTGAATACGAGTTCATTGGCAGCGGGAGTTTACGTAGTAGAACTATCCCTTAACGGGGTTAAAATTACAAAGCGACTGATCATTGAATAATAATCTATCAACAATAACAAAAAAGAGGTGGATGAAAGTCCGCCTCTTTTGTTTTAAGCTACGTATTTTTGTTCCATGAAATGGATCGGTGAACGTACCAGTTTTGAAGATGAAAAGGGAATTACTACGATCGTCATCCGCCCCGAAGATAAAGTGCTTGCAAAAGGGTTGATGGGTGCGTGGGTCGCCATGTGGT
>JBKCAB010000773.1:0-5776 GCA_046307935.1 Bacteroidota bacterium
AAGGGAGAATGATCCCGCAAGACCCGCCCCAAACCGCGGTGGAGATGATGATGACCCTACTTCATTCAAAAGTCTTCCTGAGATCAACCCGATAAAGCCGGAACCAAGAAAGAAAGTAGTCGGAAAGGAAAAGAAAAAAGAATTCGATACAGACGACCGCAACAAAAAGACAAAACTCTCCCCTTACAAAAAGAGTGGTAAGAATAACCGTTTTTTTGATGAGGATGACGATGATTTCGATCCGGAAAATGATAGTCTATTCAACTTTGGCGATGAGACAGATGACGCGTGGGATGATGACTCGGACTATTCAGACGACGAAGACCAGGATGAAGATGAAGATTAAGGAGCAGCTTAAAGCTGCTTTTTTTGTATTTTTCATACACTCAATTGACCAAAATGCGAAGATTTTACACACTCTTATCGCTGCTGATAATTTCTATTTCAGGGCTGACGCAAAGCAACTTACTGATCACCAACCAACAGGCAGAACAGATCATCAAAGGAAATTTCAATCCCAATTTGTTTGCTTCTTCCAATCCGATGGAACAGCATGACGCAATCATCCAATACATTCAGAACAACGTCAATGCTGATTCCTTAAAATCGTATATTCTCAAGTTAGCGACTTTTCAAAACAGGAATACTGCGTCAGATACTGTATCGCTTACGACTGGAATAGGTGCTGCACGACGCTGGGGACATACCATGTTCCAGACCTTTAGCGAAGGAGCTGAAAGCAGGCTTATACCATCCTATTTCCAATTTGACCTTGACATCTGCGGGATGATGCAACACCGTAATGTCATTGCAGTGCTCCCTGGCTCTGACACAACCGATCATGCTGTCATTATCATCGAGGGACACATCGACAGCCGTTGTGAAGATGAATGCGGAACAACATGCCTTGCGGAAGGAATCGAAGACAACGCTTCAGGAACCGCTCTTGTTCTTGAGTTGGCAAGAGTAATGAGTAAATGCACCTTCCGAAACACCATTGTATTCATGCTTACCGTTGGTGAAGAGCAAGGACTTTATGGGGCCGACGCATTTGGTGATTATTGCGTAACTAACAGCATTCCTGTTAAAGCGGTTTTGAATAACGATGTGATCGGCGGGATCATCTGTGGTCAAACCTCATCCCCTCCCTCCTGCCCGAGCTTCAATGACATCGATTCAACACAAGTTCGGATCTTCTCCTATGGCGGATTCAATTCAAGCCATAAGCAGCTATCACGATTTATTAAACTCCAGTACAAAGAAGAATTACTACCGCTGGTTTCTGTTCCAATGCTCGTTACGATCATGTCAGGAGAAGACCGCTCCGGACGTGGAGGTGACCACATTCCATTTCGGACCAAAGGATTCTCTTCATGCCGTTTCACCTCAGCCAACGAGCACGGTGATGCCTCCAATGGACCAGAATACACTGACCGTCAGCATACCAGTGAAGATATTCTGGGGTTGGATACGGACAGTGATGGAATCATCGACAGTTTCTTTGTTGATTTCAATTACCTGGCAAGAAATGCTTGCATAAACGGAGCAGGTGCAACAATAGCAGCTCTTGGTCCAAAAAAACCAGATTTTTCCATTGAAACGATCAGTGGACCTGGAATAATTATACATGTGAACGAACAAACTCAATATTCCCAATACCGAGTAGGCGTGCGTTCTGCGAATAACGACTGGGATTCAGTCTACACTATCGCAGGAATTCACGACACCATTTTCCCGCCCGAGACAAATGTTTACTACGTCAGTATTGCATCTGTGGATGAAAACAGTTTGGAAAGTCTTTTCTCCAAGGAGATCCTAATCGTCAATAGTCAGGTTGATCTGGTGGAGAATGAATCCAAAGCTTCAAAAAATGTCGAGCTGTTGCAAAACCGACCTAATCCATTTGATGAAACCACCATTATCGGTGTTCTGGTGAATGATCCGATCAAATACAAGCGAGCAATTATCATTGTAGAAGACCTACAGGGTAAGGTTATTGAAAAAATGGATATCCGTCTTGATCAGGAACTCAACGAAGTCTTCTATCATCATGGATATGGAAAAACGGGCACCTTTATGTATTCGCTTTGGATAGATGGGAGGAAAATGGATAGCAAGCGGATGGTCTTTGCGAATTGATCTTGCTATCCTCTGAACTCGTCGTTTTCGAGATAAAGCATGTTGTAAACTCAAAAAAACTGTGACCAAAAAAGAAAAAGCGGACATTATTATTCGGGAACTTGAAAGATTGTATCCCGAAACACCGGTTCCTCTCGACCATAAGGATCCTTACACACTGCTTATTGCGGTATTATTATCTGCACAATGTACCGACGAACGGGTAAACAAGATCACACCGCTTCTTTTCCGTAAGGCAGACAATCCATACGACATGATCAAGCTAACCGTAGAGGAAATACGGGAGATCATTCGTCCTTGTGGTTTGTCACCAAGAAAGTCACAGGCGATCTGGGAGCTTTCCCATATTTTAATCAATGAACACGCCGGAAATGTACCGGACAAGTTCAATCATTTGGAGGCTTTGCCTGGTGTCGGACATAAAACAGCCTCCGTGGTCATGGCGCAGGCATTTAACGTCCCAGCATTCCCAGTCGACACACATATCCATCGCCTGCTCACACGCTGGGGAATTACGAATGGAAAAAATGTTGAGCAGACTGAGCGCGATGCAAAGAAGCTCTTTCCTGAGGAACTTTGGAACAAGCTGCATCTGCAGATCATCTTTTATGGAAGAGAATATTCGCCCGCCAGAAGTCCGAAAGCGGATAAGGACTTTATTACAGTAAAAATTGGAACTGCCCGCGCATTAAAAGAACTTAAGTAATATTGATTTGTTCTTCATTTAATTCTCTTCCGGATAAAGTATTAATGTAGTTAAGGCAACATGCTACGGAACTAAAAAGATTTGCTCAAACAAAAGGTTATGAAAAAGAAAATCGAACGCAGAAATTTCATCGAGAAGTTATCATTGGGACTTTCTTCCTTCGCTGCGTTGCCATTCATCAGTTTTTCAAAAGATACTCAACATAAAAACGAAATGACAAAACCAAAGATCAAAAAAATAAAAGCGCTGGGTTTTCAATGGGAAACTGCAGACCCTTTCCTTTTCTGTGTTCATCACGAGGATTTCTTCCCAAAAGGAAACGACGAAATGGGTCCGGTCACTTCGCTGGAAGGAAGACATATGGGGCAGGATTTCATCATTAAAGATGGCTTCAGAATGTACCACGGGATGACGGTACCTGGCTTTCCCGGTCACCCTCACAGAGGTTTTGAAACGATAACAGTCGTCCGTAAAGGATTGGTTGACCATGCTGATTCACTTGGTGCTGCAGGTAGATATGGCAACGGTGATGTACAATGGATGACCGCAGGAAAAGGTGTACAACACTCGGAAATGTTTCCACTGCTCAAAAAGGAAGATGAAAATCCCTTGGAGCTTTTCCAGATCTGGTTAAACTTGCCTGCTAAAAGCAAAATGGTTGAACCCCATTTCAAAATGATCTGGGCTGAGGAAGTACCGAAATTTACGGAAAGTGATACCATCGGAAATGAAACGCATGTTGAAGTACTCGTTGGAGAGCTGGGAGATCACAGGGCGGCAGGTGCACCACCGAATTCCTGGGCTGCTGATCAAAACAACAAAGTTGCGATCTATAATATCCATCTGGATCCCAACGCTGAGTGGACATTATCTCCGACCACAGAAGGGATCAACCGAACAGTCTATTTCTATGAGGGAAGTGCATTATACCTGGATGATACGGAAATCCCTTTTTATCATGCTGCCGAACTCGAACCCAATGTAGAAATAACGCTCAAGGCAGGAAAAACTGTTACCAAGGTATTGATCCTTCAGGGCCGACCGATAAACGAACCCGTTGTTCAGCACGGACCTTTTGTGATGAATACCCGACAGGAGATACAACAAGCGTTTGACGATTACCACCGCACACAATTCGGCGGCTGGCCATGGCCGAGATATGACCAGGTGCATGCACGTGAGTTAGGCAGGTTCGCACGTCACGCAGACGGAAAAGAAGAACACAAGGGTTAAGCATTGCGTATCAAACTAAATAAGCTTAAAAACATCAGTGGATCAAAATCATTGATTCTACTTAGTTTCTTTGCAGCAGGAAATCCGTTTTGGATAATCTTTGCGTTACCTTGCTTTCTGATTGGGGCGATCGGAATCCTTACATCAAAGAGAAGGCCGGTAGAGAAGTTATTATGGACGATTCTGCCGCTGCTACTCTGGTTTCCCTTTATGTTGCTATTTATGAAGGTTGGTACTGCGATCAAAAAAGCCAATGCGCAGAAAATTCAATTTGAAATACCTGAAAATTTTCGAGGTGTAGTTACCATTTGTTTTCCAGCATCATTCGGTCAAAAGGTTGAAATTGATGAAGGAAGAGAGGTCATCCATGTACCTGAAAGTGGTATTGTATTTTATTCGGGAGAAATTCAAGACGGATATATGGACTGGCAATACAGTGTGGACGGAAAAACAATTCATAAGAACGAGTCCTTTCATGTGGCATTTAGTCCGGGAAGTGGCGGTTCAGTGCAATTTGGTGGTCAAAATTCAAGGATGCGTTATTGCTTTCGGGAGCTTTACGTAACGGATGGAACGGAGGATATTCAAGGTGATAGTCTCGAAAAGCTACATGAGAAAAGGGATTCTATTGTGGAAAAGTGTTTCTTAGCCGGAAAAGACCTGATCAATCAATGAGATTCTGTAAAACTCTATCTTCGAAAATGAGGGATCCGGTCAGTGAATAACTCCCGCAGCAACCGTATTGTTCGTGTTCTCGTTGATCAGAATAAAAGCCCCCGTTTTGCGGTTCTTTCCATACGGATCATAGCTGACCGGTTCTGCCGTTCTTATCGTCACTTTGCTGAAATCATTCAGGTTGATGGTGCCGTCACTTTCCAGGTCCTCAAACGTATGAACATCGATCCGCGAAGCGATGTCCTTCAGTACCGCTTTTGTACGGAAAGAATTCTGCTGAAGAAGTAATTTCTGTCCACTCTGATAGGCTTTATTATCCATCCAACAAATTGTAGCTTCTAACGTATTGTCCGTCACAGGAAGCGCACTTTCCTTCGCAACAGTCGTTCCGCGACTAACATCCAGATCGTGTGAGAGATGGATCACCACAGGTTCACCTGCGTGAGCTTCTTCCACTTCTTGTTGATTCTTTTCAATCTTTTCTATGGCTGTAGCTGCTTCGAGTGGTAAGACCTGAACCTTGTCCCCCTTGCGCAATGTTCCGCTAAGAATACTTCCTGCATAACCCCTGTAATCATGCAGCTCTTCTGTCTGGGGACGGATCACGTACTGCACCTGAAAACGAGCTTCCTGCACCTCTTCCTCATGTTCGATCTTGACGTTTTCAAGGAATTCGAACAAGGATCCTTCTTTGTACCAGGAAAGCTTCGGAGACGCATTAACAACGTTATCACCAGCCAGAGCACTCACCGGAATGAATGACACTTTCTTAAGCCCAAGGACTTTCGAAAATTCCGTGTATTCAGCTTTGATGCGCTCAAATACCTCCTGACTGTAGCCAACAAGGTCCATTTTGTTCACACAGATCAGAATATGAGGTATTCCGAGGATCCCGGTGATGATACTATGCCTCTTGGTCTGCTCTGTAATCCCGTTGCGCGCGTCGATAAGGATGATCGCAAGATCTGTATTCGAGGCGCCGGTAAACATGTTTCGAGTGTACTGAGCATGTCCGGGTGTATC
>JBKCAB010000774.1:0-1389 GCA_046307935.1 Bacteroidota bacterium
AGTTAGTTGAGTTACCGTTCCAGTCATTTTGGTAATCAGAGGTTTCATAAACTATGTTACCCCAACGGTTGAATATACTTATGTTATTATTCTCAAATAACTCAATTCCTTCAATGACAAAGAAGTCATTGATTCCGTCACCATCAGGTGTAAAGGCTTCCGGTATCGTGAATCCACATTTCACAGGGTCGCATGGGTCAAGTGGATCTGAACCTTGTGCATATTCTTCACCATTGTTTACGCCATCACCATCACAATCCAGTGCACTCCAGTCAGCAGAAGGGGTGACCGTTTGAGAAGCAACAAGTAGGTCGCAAGGATCATTGGCATCTGTACCGTCAGCTACTTCATCACCATCCGTTACGCCATCACCGTCCGAATCCGGGTTGAGTGGATCTGTACCTTCTGTGATTTCTTCGTCGTTGGTCAATCCGTCGTTATCACAGTCGAGAGTACCCCAAGCTGCGTTCGGAGTGACAGTCTGGCTAGCGATGACAAGGCTACACGGATCGTTCGGATCGGTGTTGTCAGCTACTTCATCACCATCCGTTACGCCATCACCATCTGAATCCGGGTTGAGCGGATCTGTACCTTCTGCGATCTCTTCGTCGTTCGTCAGTCCGTCGTTATCACAGTCGAGAGTACCCCAAGCTGCGTTCGGAGTAACAGACTGGCTAGCGATGATAAGGCTACACGGATCGTTAGGATCGGTGTTATCAGCTACTTCATCACCATCCGTTACGCCATCACCATCTGAATCCGGGTTGAGCGGATCTGTACCTTCTGCGATCTCTTCGTCGTTCGTCAGTCCGTCGTTATCACAGTCGAGAGTACCCCAAGCTGCGTTCGGAGTAACCGACTGGCTAGCGATGATAAGGCTACACGGATCGTTCGGATCGGTATTATCAGCTACTTCATCCTGGTTCGTTACTCCGTCTCCATCGCAATCGGCTAGAGGATTACCAAGACATGCATCAATAACAATAAAAATGGTATCATTCACACAATTGGCAGGCAAAGGAAATCCGTCATCACAGATCTGCACTACTACTGTATCAAGTCCAGTATAGCCTGTGTTCGGTGTGTAGGTATAGGTCCCATCGGTGTTTATGGTAATATTACCATTAGAAGGGCCTGAAACAGGTGTTGTATTCACCACTAAATTACCGTCTATATCGGAATCACCTGAATCCGTAAGATCTCCACTCACTGGCGTATCGAATCCTGTAATGTCATTCTCATTATCGACTACCGGCGGATCATTGACTGGGTTTACAGTAATAGTGATGGTCTGGTTTACACACTGAGCTGGCAATGGCGTACCGTTGTCACACACTTCTACAGTGATGACGTCTGTTCCATTGAAGTTGGCGTTAGGTGTATAGCTAT
>JBKCAB010000775.1:0-10307 GCA_046307935.1 Bacteroidota bacterium
ATGAAACGGACTGCAAAAAGACCAATTCCCACCGGTGAAATGTCGGTTAAAGAGGGGCTGATCCTTGTCTTTGTTTGTTTAATCACAGGCTTTCTCCTGTTGTTGAGGATCAATCTTTCGTCGGCGCTTTTAGGATTGGCAGCGTATGTGTCGTATGTCTTTATTTACACACCGATGAAACGCATGTCGCCTTGGGCAGTTTTTGTTGGTGCATTTCCAGGGGCAATCCCGCCCATGCTAGGATACATTGCCCACACGAACGATTTTAATCTGGTTTCCGGTGTTTTGTTTTTTATTCAATTCATGTGGCAGTTCCCGCATTTCTGGGCGATCGCTTGGGTGGTTTACGATGATTATAAATCCGGCGGATTCTCTTTATTGCCTTCAAAGACTGGACGTGGAAAGGAGTCTGCTTTTCAGATTCTGGTGTATTCGTTAGCTATGATACCGTTCAGCCTGTTGCCATGGATACTCGGATGGACCGGTACATCTACACTTGTTGTGGCAACTGTTGCCAGCACGATCTTTTTCCTTTTTGCGTACCGACTGTTTGTGACATGCGAACTTAAGGACGCCAAAAAACTTATGTTCGCTTCCTTTGTTTATCTACCGATCATACAATTCCTGTATGTATTTGACAGGATTTAACCATACAAACGATGAGACAGGATTTTGAAAAGGAGCTCGCTCCCGAGGTACGTGAAAAAATGAGGAAAAACCTCGTTTATGTTGGCATATTCAGTATAATCATGCTTTTCGGTGGGTTTACTTCTGCCTACATCGTATCGATGGGCGATTCCTTCTGGCTCAAGTTCCCTTTACCGACAGCGTTCTACATCAGTACGGCCGTGATCGTCCTCAGTAGCGTCTTTTTGCAGCTGGGTGTGATGTTCATTCGCCGGGGTGACCTAAAAAAACTCAAGATCTTCGTCACCTTGTCGTTACTCATGGGATTGCTTTTCATATTTTTTCAGTTGAGGGGATACAATGCACTGATCGACAAGGGAGCGCATGCGGTGAATAACCACATTATTGTTACAGATGGCCGCTATGGAGATTATTATCTGATCAAATACAACGGCAACTTCATCGAAGTGGATGGCAATCGATTCATGACTGGAGGGAGAGATCTTTCCGACAGCCAGATGAAGGAGCTTCAGCAGTTCATGAAGCAGTTTGAAAAAGTAGAGCGAGGTAGCTTGCCGATCGTTAAAAATTACGCTAAGAAATTCATTATCTACCTGAATAATAGCCCACTGGGATTGATCGACGGAAAACTGAAGACAGTAGAAGGAAAAGAGCTCGAATATACTGACCTTTTGAGATTGAGCCAGCTTGCAGTGAACATTCGCGATAAGCGCGGGGATTTTTTCATGCGGGGAGAATATGGGAAGGATTTTGCGCTCTTCTACAAAGGGAAGGAGTTGCAGTATGTCAATAGGGACCTTCAGCTTGATGGACGAAAAATAGACAAGTACCTTCAGAACAGGGCAATGGAATCAGCCGATACTGCCACATCGTATTTGTATCTCATCACATTTGTTCATTTGTTGCACATCATTATCGCCATTTTATACTTGTTCAGACTCGTAAAACATTCATATACAGGTGTATTTACCGCAGAAGAAAACCTGAGCTTGCGGGTAGGTGCAATTTTCTGGCATTTTTTGGGTCTTCTTTGGATCTATTTGTTGCTATTTTTACTTTTTATTCATTAAACTTGCACAAAATATTTTTCAGAAATGGCAGGACACGCTACGAATCAGATTGATGCTGCTACATTGTGGGGAGGTAAGATCTCACCATTCAGCACGAGCTATGGAAAATTGATGATGTGGTTCTTCCTAGTTTCCGATGCCCTTACGTTTGGAGGGTTATTGGTTGCTTATGGATACACACGTCACGATTGTCAAGATGCATGGCCGATCGGTGAAGAAACGTTCAATTCAATGCCATTCCTCGGTCATGGTTACCCTTTGCTTTATGTTGCCCTGATGACCTTTATCCTTATCGTTTCTTCCGTGACCATGGTGTTAGCGGTTGAAGCAGGACATCGTCTCGACAAGAAAGGCGTTGTTAAGTGGATGATTGCGACCATCATCGGCGGATTTTTCTTTGTCGGTTCGCAGGCATGGGAGTGGTACCACTTCATCCATGGTTCTGAATTCGGAAAGATAGAGTTGGCTGATGGTTCACAGGCTATCGTTAAAGGTCATTTCGGAGAGATCGAGAATTTTACAGTTGAAGTGGCTGGTAAGCATCACAAGAAAGGGGAGAAGGTTACAGAAGACCTAATGCACACTTTCCAGCACGCCGCACTTGAAGGTCACCTTCTTGAAGGCGGGAAGATCCAGCTGCACGATGGGTCTATTGCCAAGATCAATAAGAAAGCCGATGAGCATATGGAGCTGATCGTCAAGTCAAACGGAAGCAAGCACAAGGTCGGTGATAAGATCCACGGGGCTGAAGCAGAGAAGATGTATTATGCTTCACTCTACAGTGGGGAGTCGAATAAAGTCATCTATGGTGCCAACCTTCAACAGAACGAATACGGACCGCAGCAGTACGGTCAGTTCTTCTTCTTCATTACCGGTTTCCACGGTTTCCACGTTTTCTCAGGAGTAGTGATCAATATTATCATCTGTATAGGTGTGGTAATGGGTGTTTACCACAAAAGAGGACATTACGAAATGGTTGAAAAGACAGGTCTTTACTGGCACTTCGTCGACTTGGTTTGGGTATTCGTATTTACCTTCTTCTACCTTGTTTAATTTTGAAATTCATCAGTTATGGAAAGAGACGACATCGTTGAATACTCCCTGAATCAAGACGCTCAAGGAAATGTAATTCCGCTTCATGATGAGGAAGCGGGAAAAGCGATCCGATCTAAGATTTGGAAGGTAACAGCTATACTCACCGTTATTACAATTCTGGAGGTTGCCGTTGGAGCATTTGCCGGCCGTGCAACTACCTCAGGGATGACATGGGAGATGATCAAATGGGGTTACATTGTCCTCACACTGATCAAAGCAGCATATATAGTTTTAGTGTTCATGCACTTAGGGGATGAGAAAAAGAACCTAAGATCAATGATCCTCGTACCTTACATCTTGTTCATGATCTATCTCATATTCATTTGCCTGATGGAAGCGCTTGCTGTTGGTGATGCTTGGGCTACCTACGGAGGTTAGAATAAAAGCGCATGGCTGAACGCACTAAAGCCGGACGGATAAAAGTAATCTACGCATTCATACTTTTATTTGGTCCGGCTCTTTTTTTGATATTTATTTCGACCCGTGGGTGCAATCACAAGTTCAAAACGCTCGACGATTATGGTCAGGCGGTCAACTACCGAATACGCACGGATGATGGAAAGACCTATCGTTCCAAAGATTTTCAGGGGGATATTATTATAGTAACCACTCTTCAGGAGACTTGTCCGCACGATTGTTCCGTTTCCTTCTGGCACCTCGATCAGTCCATATATCAGCACATTCGAAAGAATAGTAGAAAAAAGATGAAGCAGGTGCGCATCATTTCTTTTGTCACTGATGGGAAAGGGAATCCGGTTGAGGATCTTTCAGTCATACGTCAGGCGATCGAAGACAACGTAGAAGGGTATGATCCAAAAATATGGATCCTCGCCTCTGGTGATGTACGCGCCATGTATGACTTCGAGCACAATGGCCAATCTTTACTGCAAAACGAGACAGAGGGTTCAGCTCAACCTTCATTCGAGGAACTCATGTTGCTGTTGGATAAGAACAATCATTTGAGAATGGTGTTGTCGGGTAAGACGGAAGGCATGATCCGTCGGATGAAAGAGCATATTGCATTACTGCAGAAGCAATACGACAAGGAAAAGGCAGATAGAAAATAGGTATGTTGTTGAGATATATTCTTGGTTCGAGCTTTTTGTGCCTCCTGTTTTTCGGCTGTAAATCTGATACGAAAGATAAAGAACGTGTGCTCCCGAAGCTTGGAAATTACGATGTGGAATACAGTCTAGTCGATGGGGTTGAGGTTGCCGATACGATCTATCCCACCATTCCGTTTTTCCACTTCCTGAATCAGGATTCTGTTCGTGTGAGCTCTAAAGAACTTAAAGGTAAGCTTTGGGTCGCTGATTTTTTCTTTACGACCTGTTCAACCATCTGCCCTAGAATGACGACGCAGATGAAACGATTGCATGCGATGACCGATGACCTGAGCGATCAGGTTCAGTTTATCTCCTTTACGATTAATCCGCGTTTTGATTCTCCCAGTATTTTAAAACGTTATAGGGAATATCACGGAATTACGGCGCAGAATTGGGAGTTTTTAACGGGCGATGAAGCAGAGACCCATCGACTTGGAATTGAAAATTTCATGATCGCTGCAGGCCAGGACGCTGAGGCGGTTGACGGGTATGCCCATTCAGAGGCATTTACACTTGTGGACAAAGAAGGATATGTAAGGGGAGTTTACAATGTGTCCGATCCAAAACAAGTTGATCAGTTGGCGAAAGACATCCGAAAATTACTGAAGTATGAGTACAACATTAACCGACCCGGGAAAGATTAGGATTGTTCGCTTGTTTATCATTGCGGCTTCGGTTGCCGTTCCCTTAGTGGTGTTGATCTTGTTCCGCGTCAAGTTGGATGTTCAGCCGTTATCATTCCTGCCTCCTGTCTACGCCACCATTAACGGGTGCACAGCACTGGTTTTACTCGGAGCACTTTGGGCCATTCGCAAGGGTAACAGGGACCTTCACCGAAAGCTTGTACGATTGGCTTTGCTTTTATCGTTGTTATTCCTTTGTGGCTACATTGCATATCACATGACATCCGAACCTACGCTCTACGGGGACAGCGACGGCAATGGGAAATTGACCCAGCAAGAGGTTGGAGCAGTCTCGAGTACGTCTTTATTTTATTATGCGCTGCTCATCAGCCATATTTTGCTAAGCGTTTTCATCATCCCGCTGGTGCTCTTTTCCTATTTTCATGCATGGATAGGGGATTTTGACCGACATAAGAAATGGACACGCATTGCTTTCCCGATGTGGTTGTATGTTGCCGTTTCAGGCGTGATCGTTTACCTGATGATCTCGCCGTATTATGCGAGTTGAGCTGTAATGACCTCCCAGGTCTTCTTTGCAGAAATGTTCCAGTCGAAAAGTAAGGACCGTTCCATGGCTTTTTTGCTCAGCTCTTCGCGCAATTGATCATTGGTTGAAATGGTCAGCAATCCTTCATGAATACTTTTTACTTCAAAAGGGTCACAGTAGATTGCGGCATCACCTGCTATTTCCGGCAGGCAGCTACGGTCGCCTGCTAAGATCGGAATCCCGCACTTCATGGCTTCAACCAGAGGGATGCCAAATCCTTCGAAATAGGGCACAAAAGTCAGGGCACCAGCGGCACCCATGGTTTCAGCAAGCGTTTGCTGATCGAGTCGTCCGGTGAAGTGAATGAATTGAGAAGCCAGTGTGCCCGAAAGATGGCTCAACCCTTTTTCTTTCCACATAGGAGCTCCCACAATAACAAGGTGCCACGGATCATCTGATCCTTTTACATAAGCTTCATAAGCTTCCAGCAGCCTGTTCAGGTTCTTTCTTGGGTGAATGGACCCGACGAAAATGAAATAGGGCTTTCCACCAGTTAATTTTTGCCTGATGATAGCAACCTCTGGCGAATTCAAAGGTTGGAAGATTTCTGAAGCACCATTCCAAATGGCTGTTATTTTTTCATTCGGTACGGAATAGGTCTTTGCAATGTCGCGTTTGGAAAAATCGGATACGGTGATAATGTGTTTTGCTTTCACTGCAAACTTCGGGAAGTATCTTCTGAGATACCAACGCGGTGCCGCGGGAATATCCTGCGGAAAATGTTCAAAATTGATGTCGTGAATGGTGCATACCTGCGGTACATTTGTTCTGAGTGATAGGTAACCGTCTGGAGAAAAAAACAGATCGATTTTATATTTCGCGAGCGCGCGAGTCACAAGTAGCTCAAACCACAGAATAAAAAGAAACGGGTGCCGTGCCGCAGGCCTTAATACAACGGGTGTTACGTTAGATGTAAATTTGAAGTCCGGATGGTAAGGTCGATCGAAGAAGAAGAAGAATTCGTGTTCCGGGTGGTCACTTGCGATACGTTTACAGATCTCGTAGGTGTACCAACCGAATCCCTCCATTTTCCCCTGGATCAGAAACCTTGTGTTAATACCGATCCTAGCCAAATTCAGAAATTATGGATGTAGTTGAAGCGCTTTTCACTGCCTATTGTTGTTTCAGGGCCATGTCCGCAATAAACCGTGGTCTCCTCAGGAAGATGGAACATGGTTTCGAAGATCGATCGTTTCAGTGTTTCCAGATCACCCCCCGGAAGGTCAACACGTCCGAAACTACCGTTGAAAAGTACATCACCGTTGATCACGTAATTGTCCTCTGAAGAATGAAATACAACATGACCCGGACAATGCCCCGGCGTATGGTGAACGCGAAGTTGTATTTTTCCGAACACCAGCTCATCGCCTTCCGAAAGGTATTTGGTAGGCAATGGAGAAGGTTTGTAAGCGCCAAAACCATACAGTGCAGCATAGGAATCGACACGTCTCATGGTTTCAACATCTTCTGAATGAAGATAATGATCAACCTTAAAGTTGCTCAGCACGAACTGATTACCCAAAATGTGATCAATGTGGGCATGTGTATTAAGTAATGCTAAAACCTTTAGTCGATTGTCAGTGATGTATTCAAGCAGCTCTGATTCTTCTTCACGCGTGTAACAACCGGGATCAACGATCACACAGTTCTTATCGCTATCGCTGATCACGAAAGTGTTTTCCTGAAAACCGTTGAAAACGAATTTATGAACGTGTGTCATGGCACAAAGTTAACCATACAAGAGTTTGATAGTGATGAGATAGCATTGTTTTTGTTCATGTAGCTTATATTTGCAAAAAAAATCATTGAAATGAAAATTCTTTACATCCTTCCGCTTTTGTTCGTGATATCTGCTTGCGGTATAAAAGTACCTTACACGAATGAGATCCGCGATGAGTTCGGTCTCGACAGCGAAAAGAACATAAAAAAAGTCCAGTTCTATACTTCGACAACGGTGATATTGGAGAAAAGTAAATCCTCAGGTAATCAAGGAACATCTGAGTCAGGGGCTCTGGTTACCAATTCCAGCAAGGAGGAGAACAGGATCATCATTCCCGTTAATACAAAATGTGTTTTTGAGGGATACGGATCTGAACAGGAGTTGATCATCCGTTTTGAAACCGGCGTCGGGAAAATTCTGACTTTTGCTGCGCGCCCTGGTCAACAGTCCAGTAAGTTCTATTTGGTTGCTGATTGGTCCAGTCAAAAAGGAGGGGAGTTGAAATACGGAAATGAGACCTATACCATTCCATCTTCGGCAGGTAACACGCACCTTTTGGTTGTTTTGAAGAAGCTCCAGCGAACGAAAAGAAAAGACAGGATCGTTAGAGGAATGAAAGTCTAACTGATTGCGAATAAATTATCTAGCCGGCTCAAAGCCGGTTTTTTGTTTTACTGCGTTGCTGCCCCTTGAAATTCTTATGATATTTCCGTCAAATTTTTGGTTTCAATCCTCGATTTATCTTAAATTCGGGGCAACCGATGACAGAAATTCTCGTCATTAAGTCGATTAAATTTACTGTGTTGAACTCGTTTCTTAATTTCCAATGAAAGCGATAGCCCTTTTTACACTTGTTTTGCTGGGGAATTGTCATTTTTCCACTGCACAAAATCTTGTTCATTCTAATAAAATCATCGAAGCCTACGGCCAGGAATGGTTTGATCGAAATGCTACAGCAAATCCCGGGATACTCTCTCTCATGGACACCTACATTGCCCAAGGATTTTTTTTGGAAGTGATAGAGGATGAAAAATATACGTCATTTCAGTCGCTTGATCGAATTCCGCTTCGATCGAAGTCTGAAGAATTCATATCTATCGAGGATTTTATTGACAGTTATTCCAGTAATGACTTTAATCCATTGTTGTATGGTTTCTTCCCGATCAATTCCGTTCAGATATTTAAACTGGAGGGCCACAACAAGATCATTCGAATCCAACCGCAATCGACCTTAATTAACAATTGAAAAAGATGAGCCAGTTCATTTTAAACATACTGAAGACAAGCTTGGCACTTTGTCTGACATCACTTGTTGCGTTTTCTCAGAATTATTCCCCAAGCACTAATCAGACATACACAACCTGCTCGGGTACCTTTTTTGACTCAGGCGGTAATGGAGGAACATATGGGGCAAATCAATTATATACAGTTACCTTTTGTCCCTCCACTCCAGGGGCGGATATTGTATTAAACTTCACTGCCTTCAACCTTGAGAACTCTTTTGATTTTCTATTTATTTACGATGGCAACAATGTCTCTGCGCCTTCATTGGGCGCCTATACGGGAACTGCTGGGCCGGGGGTTGTAACGGCAACTCCGACAAATCCGTCGGGATGTATTACGATTGAATTTGAGTCAGATTTTTCAGTACAGAACGCTGGCTGGTCTGCTACCATTTCATGTTCAACACCGTGTGTGACGCCAACTGCAGCAATTACGAGTACTACTCCAGCGGCCACTGGCGGTATCATCAGAATTTGTCAGGGTGGCACTGTTAATTTTAGCGGATCCATTACCGGCGGTCCGGGTGGTGCAGACACATACGCATGGAACTTTGGAAATGGAAATACCTCAACTCAACAGAATCCATCAGCAACATTTCCAGCAGCAGGAAGTTACACTGTTACTTTTAACGGAACTGAAGGAGGTTGTCCGAACACGAATTCAGCGCAGGTGACAGTTCAGGTTTCGACTACACCAACGATAACACCATCTGCCTCACCTACTTCAATATGTTTGGGCCAGTCTGCTAACTTGTCTGCGGGTGTTACCATGACGCCATTCGTTCCTAACTGTACGCCCCCCGTTTCCGGAACTACTTTCTTGCCGGATGGAACAGGGGTTTCTTATTCCACGTCCATTCCTGTCAATTGTTACAATGCATCTCAAACAATTACGAACGCAAGTCAGATACAAAATGTCTGTTTGAATATTGAGCATTCCTACATTGGGGATCTAAGTATTACCATTCAATGCCCGAACGGGCAGTCCACAGTGCTGTTGCCTTATTCTGCCGGGGATAACACAGGTTGTGAGTTCTTGGGGTCACCCATAGACAATGATGCGGTAACAACACCTGGTACGGGTGCAACCTACTGTTTCTCAGCGAGTGGTACTCAAACTTTGGTTGCAGCTGCCGGACCAGTGGCATGTAGTGCAACAATTCCACCAGGGACTTATCTGCCTACAGGAAATTTCAGTTCATTGGTTGGTTGTCCGGCCAATGGAAACTGGACAATTGTTGTAACCGACAACCTTGGATCCGATAACGGATACATATTTAACTGGGATATCAATATTAATTTACCAGCTGCTACAGGAACATTCACTCCGACCATTGTTAGTCAGGGCTGGAACGCAGCTACAGGGCTTACTTCTACAGGTGCAACAACGGCTACCGTAACGCCGACAGCAACAGGCTCTCAGTGTTACACATATTCCTTAACTGACAATTTTGGTTGCACATACACGGCAAATCAGTGTATCACGGTGAATGCGAATACGCCAGTGAACGCAGGTCCGGATGTCACTATTTGCCAGGGTCAATCTACGACTTTAACTGCTTCCGGTGCTACAACCTACAGTTGGAATAACGGTCTGGGTGCAGGCAATCCGAAAATCGTATCTCCAACTACAACCACAACTTACACAGTCACAGGAACGACAGCAGGTTGTGTCACCACAGACCAAGTTACAGTTACAGTTCTACCGCCACCGACAGTGACTGTGAGCCCTAATACGGCCATATGTGCAGGTGCTTCGACAACGTTAACTGCTTCGGGAGCAACAACATATACATGGGCGCCAACTACCGGTCTTTCGCCAACTACAGGTGCTACAGTGACAGCATCTCCTGGCACAACAACAACGTATACTGTAACTGGAACTACCTCAGGATGTACGAATACGGCGTCTGTAACCGTTACGGTTAATCCTCTTCCAATTGTGAATGCAGGAGTAGATCAGACGGTATGTGCGGGTACTGCTGTGACACTTGCAGGTACAGGCGCTTCGACATACACTTGGACGGGAGGAGTCACCAATGGAGTATCCTTCACGCCAACTGCCACGGCTACCTATACGGTGACGGGCACAACTGCAGGCTGTACGGGTACGGATCAGGTTCTGGTAACGGTAAACCCGATCCCTGTGGTAAGT
>JBKCAB010000776.1:0-1769 GCA_046307935.1 Bacteroidota bacterium
TTATTCGTCTTGTCGATCGCGGTGATAATGCGACCAGCCAAGTAGGTTGATAGCCAAGCAAAAGGGATGGCTGCTAGGACATCAAAACTGTAATGTACCCGTTGCACCATGACTAAAATTCCTGTGAAGATCGTGAGCAAAAGAAAGATCCATTTCCTACCGGACAGGAGAAAGATCGCAAAAACAAGTGCCGTGTGCCCACTAAAGAAGAGGTCATTGCGTATGTGTCCGGGATAGATCAGGTTGTTCAGAAAAGGATCCTGAAGATAGACGTAAGAATCCGGTGCTTTCAGAGGCAGAATGGTCAGAGTCAACATCCTCAACAACAAGATTATGGCATACGAAAGCATCAATCTCGGGATAAAGTATTCTTTACGAAAGGCCGAAATCAGGTACAACAAAATGGCTCCATAGGTGATCGAGAAAATTGGCAAAGAAACATCCGAAGCGGGTAACAGTTCGGCGATGGGATCCGCAATTTCCCAGGCAAGTTCATTGGCTCTTTTTTCATGAAAGGCAAGAAAAGGAATGAACAGTAACCCTGCAACCCCGAGTAAACTCAAGGAAATGAGCTGTATCTTCAATTTGTCCGACATTAACGCGCCCCTTTGATGGCTTCGTAAATCACACGTTGGATCTCTGTTCGGATATTCATATCACGGATTTTCCAATTCTCTTGATCAGGGTAAACCCGGTTGGAAAGAAAAACATAATTGATTTCGTATTCAGGATCTGCCCACGCCAAGGTTCCAGTAAATCCGGAATGACCATAACTTTTCTGTGAGGCAAGCTGATGACAGGTCCCTCCACCTCCAGCAGATGGACGATCAAATCCGGCACCGCGCCGATTACCCGGAAATTGAGCCCGAGTATATTCCTCGACGACAGCTTCACTCAAATACCGTTCTCCTCCATAGTACCCTCTATTCATGAATAGCTGCATAAGCGAGGCCAGATCTGTCGCATTTGAAAAAAGTCCGGCATGTCCGCCAACACCACCAAGCATTGCCGCACCGGGATCGTGCACGTGACCGTGTACCAACTGCTTTCTGAACAACATATCTCTTTCTGTTGGTGCGATCCTGTCGGGCGAGAATCGTGTCAGTGGCTGATAACACAAACTACGCAATCCCATCGGACCGAACAGTTCACGGTACAAAAAAGCATCCATTCTCTGCTCCGACTGACGTTCGATGATCTTCTTGATAAAATAGTACCCAAGATCTGAATAGAGATAGCTTTTTGAACCCAATGGTGTCTTAATGATCTGTTTGTACATGGAATCCGTATACTCTTTTTTGATCCAGATATCCCTTGCCACCTCGTTAACGTATGTAGATGATCTTTTATCAGAATACAACGATGGGTCGCGTTCACCTGATTTCAAAGTTCTTTTGTAAAAAGGGATCCAAGCGATCAGTCCCGCCTGATGCGCCATCATATCACGCACCCGGATAGCCGAATAATTTCCGTCATTCATATCGGGCAGGTAATCAAACAAGGTGCGGTCCAATGAAAATTTATCCTGGGTCTGCAGCCGCATTAATCCTGCTGTTGAGCCAGCGATCTTGGAAATCGATGCAATATCGAAAAGGTCGGTATCCTTCAAAGGAACGGTATCCTCATAGGTAGGACTACCAAAACTTTTGCGGTAGATCAAACTGCCTTTGTATGCTACCACAACCTGACATCCAGGAAAAGCTCCTTTTCGAATACCGTTCTCAGCGATACGATCTATTTCTTTCAGCTTTTCAGGGGCTATACCAAAT
>JBKCAB010000777.1:0-289 GCA_046307935.1 Bacteroidota bacterium
CCTGAGCAGGAACTGAACTCCAACTGTATGTGTAGCCCCCGGCGCCACCGCCAGGTGTCGATGATGTTGTTCCATCCGTAGAACCAAAACAACTCACTCCAAAGCCCGTATAATTGCTCGTCGTCGCTGCCGTAAGGGTTAGGTCAGTAGGTTCTGTCAGCGTGATTGTCGTTGTTACCTGACAGCCGTTTGCATCCGTGATCGTAACATTGTACACTCCTGCTATCAGTGAACCCGGATCCTGTACACCAGAGGTGAATCCATTTGGACCTGTCCAGCTGTATGTGTA
>JBKCAB010000778.1:0-652 GCA_046307935.1 Bacteroidota bacterium
TATTCAGTCGTAAATTCCGGAGAGATGCTCTACTCAGCGAGTGCCGACAAATATGTTGCTCGCTGGAATATGCTGGAGGGTATTCAAGATAAGTTTTCTATTCACTTCGATTCCCCGGTCTACGCCATTGCCATTGATGAAACAGAAAATATACTGATCGCCGGTTTAGCGAATGGTGATCTACATGTGTTCTCTCTGGATGCACGCAAAGAGCTGCGGTTTTTTAAGCAGCATCGTTTCGCACTTTTTTCGATCGTGATCAACCGAACCAAGGGACAATTTTATTCTGCAGATGCCAATGGGAATGTGGCCGTATGGCGATTACATGATCAGCATTTACTGTTATTTCTTCCTTTCGATTGTGGAAAGATCCGCCGAATGACGCTCAATCCGAATGAGGATCTGTTGGCCCTTTGTTGCGCAGATGGTTTTGTTCGGGTGATCGACACTGATTTCTTCAATGAAAGATACCGATTTGAGGCACATCATGACGGGGTGAGTAGTGCGGTATTTATCGATGAAGGTTCATGTCTGATAACCGGCGGAAAGGATGCGTTTTTGCGAAAGTGGGATCTGACGAATGGAACTCTTTTGAAATCTGTTCCTGCGCACAATTATGTCATATATGACCTTTTATTGCTTAATCAGGGAA
>JBKCAB010000779.1:0-1420 GCA_046307935.1 Bacteroidota bacterium
ATATTTACCAAGAACTAACTTAGATTTTTTAATTCAGCAGGCTGTTAAGAAACGACTCTATGTTCTTTTGTCCTCAGCATATAATAAACGTGCTAAATTGAATGAAACTGAGGGAAAACTCAAGGAAGCTTTATCTGACGAACGCAATGGTATTCGATTCAAGGATAGTCTCACCAACGAATCGATGCGGAATAAGCTTGCTGAGCTTCAAGTTCAGTTCGAAACGCAGGAAAAAGAATACGAATTGCTCAATGAACGTCTTAAAACCAATAGCTTCAGAAACTGGTTGTGGGTATTGGGATTAACCGTGGTGGTAGTTTTACTTTCTGCGCTCTCGATCCAATTCAGAAGGACATCAGAAAAACGCCGTCTTGAATTACAGAATCTCAAGGACCTGGAGTTCGAAAGGATGCGCATATCGCGCGATCTTCATGACAATATAGGCGCCGAACTAACACTCATCACCACAAAACTTGATATAAAAGCTGCAACGAGCAATAGACCAGAGGAACAGACAGAAATGAGTGAACTTGCCGCACTGAGCAGGGAAGCATCTGTTCTTCTGAGAGAAACGATCTGGTCGATCCGGCAGGATGCGATCAAAAAAAGTGATCTGCTGGAGAAAATAGAACAGTTTGCAACGAAACGAGCACATAACGAACTATTCATTCGTTGTGAAATCGAATGTGATGCAACCGAAGAAATTGCCTCAGCCAATGCATTACACATCTACAGGATAGCACAGGAGGCTATAAATAATGCTGTTAAATATTCAAAAGCCACAAGTGTTGTTATAAGATTTACTGAAAACAGTTTCTGTGTTTCAGATAATGGATTAGGGTTCGACCTTGCGAATTACACACCTGGTTACGGAGTTCAAAATATGAAACAAAGAGCAGAGGAAATGGGTGCCGAATTCGCAATAAATTCAGCATCAACAGGTACGTCGGTTCGGATCTTGAATTACTGATTTACCTTTTCTGCCCGCATCAAATTCCCGAAATACAGATCTTTACCGGTAGTGGTTTTCATCCAGAGTTCCTTCACTTCGATCTGTCTTCCTTCGAAATACATTTCGGCCAGTGAACGGATCATGTCGTTGTTTAGCGCCGGTGAATATGTGTTCATGATCAGGAATCCATCCTCGTCCATTAATGAGGCTGCTGTAGCCAACAGATCGTCGATCTTTTCTTCGAGTTTCCATTTCTCCCCTTTTGCTCCCAGACCCCAAGCCGGTGGGTCCATGATAATTCCTTTGTACTTGTTTCCTCGTTTTTGCTCACGCACAGCGAATTTCAAGGCGTCTTCCAGCACCCACTTAATGTTGAGCAAGCGGCTTTCTTCCATATTTTGGCGCGCCCAGGCGATCAGCTGCTTAACGGAATCGACGTGGTACGTTTCTGCCCCCACAAAGCGCGCC
>JBKCAB010000780.1:0-2444 GCA_046307935.1 Bacteroidota bacterium
GGTTACTCAACTTTTTCAAATGGGTACCCGTGAAACTGCGAGACGCTGTCTATTCATTTGTCGCGCGAAATCGTCGAAAATTGGGCGCTCAAAGTTGTTTCGTTCCGACCCTTGAACAGCGAAAAAGATTTCCCGAATTTATCCAAGCTCAACAGCAAAAGCCCTGATTCGAGTACAAACCTCTTTTAATCCTTCTGGTAGATCTTTTCTTTTCCAAGGATGTACCGCTCCAAAGGTGTGCTCCTCCCCTTCAATCACTTGAAGCTCGCAACCTAACCATTCCGCCAATTGATAACCTTCAGAGACAGCAACGGAATGATCCCGCTCGCCGTGGATGAGCAAAACGGGCTTTTTCAGCTTTCGACAAGCTGCATGGATTTCGAGCAACGACTTATTGGCTTCGAATTCTTCGTATTGCACGAAATATTGAGGAAGATCTTGAGCTGTCCGTGAATTGTGAACGTATCGTACACCTGTTTTTTTCCAGTCATCCAACGCTCCTCCTTGTGGAAAACGATTCTCGATAGAGGATATTCCTGCGAGTGAAATCACGCAGTCCACTCGAGGATGAAGTCCACCGAGAAGAACCATGCCCCCTCCCCTTGAATGCCCGATGAGGATAAGTTTATCTTGCTCTTTGAGTTCAGCTGCGCAAATTCCGATCATTGCATCCAGATCACGGTATTCTCTCAGGTAAGAATCATTCCCGAAAGCATTCAAATCGACGAATACATTTGGTTGTTCAGGTGTCGTTCCGTTGTGCGTAACGTTAAATCGACAAAATCCAAAACCCTGTGCGATAAAGTGATCCATCATTAAGCTCCAGCAGCCCCAGTCCTTGAAACCCATGAATCCGTGCATAAAAAGTAAGAACCGGCCGTTGAAGTTTTCAGGAATAACGAGATCATACGTGTGCTCGCGACCATTAAAACCGCAATACAGACTATTCAAAATCTTTTTTGCCATGGATCAAAAGTAGTGATCGTTATGAAATGTGTGTTTAAGCGTTGATAAATCAGTCCTGTGGCCAGAATACGCACAAGTGATTATGATTACATTTGTCTTATGACAAGGTCTTTTGTAATGCTTCTTGCGATCGCACTTCTCAGCTCCTGTTCAAGGAGTTTTGGGAACAAGCTAACAGATCCGGATCTCGATGTTTACTATGAGTTTTCAGAGGATGAAAACAAAGCAAGTGCATTGGGAAAATACTGGAAAAAGAATGGCTTCACGGGTGATGCTCACCAGAGTATTCGTCTCACAAAAGATAAAGAACACTACTTCGTACAGCTGATCGCAAGTAACGAGAAAAATGCCGGTGATGTTTCCTTCGGGGAGATGAAATTGCTGTTGGATCTGCAAGATGAGCTGGACTCTGTCATTTTCAATTCGGGTATGCACTGTCAGATCGTTATTTGTGACGGACAGTTCAAACCTTTGTTCAACATCAATCAATGATATGAAGATCTCTGCATCAATTTACAGCGACAAAAAACGTCCACTCGAAAAGGTGATCGAGGATCTGGTGCAGCATCAGGTGGACATGCTTCATGTGGATTGCAATGATGATCCTGCCGTTTTTAATGACATACGCAGCATTCGGCAGTGGTGCAAGCTACCCATCGACCTGCATATAATTACCAGCGATCCCAAACCTTACTATCCCCTCCTGCGCGAATGCCCCGTAGAATATATTACTTTTCAATACGAGCCGCTACATCATGCATTGGACATACCTGTGGATATACCGGGTCGCAAAGGACTTGCTATCGTGACTCCAACCTCTACAAACGTTTTTGACCAGTACAGCAATCTTGATTTCATTCTGATCATGGCTACAACGCCAGGTCAGAGCGGTGGCGTCTTTGATAAGACCAATTTCAGCAAGATCAGACAGTTCAGACGGAAATATCCTTCAAAATCCATCCATGTGGATGGTGGCGTTAACGGTGAGGTATCGTTTATTTTGCGCAATATGGGTGTCAGCAGTGCTGTTTCTGGCAGCTACCTCTTTAGTGGGCCCAGCGTGGGACATGCTCTGATGAACCTCACGAAAAGGGATATTGAATCACATTACAGAATTGCTGACTTCATGATCCCTTTGGATGAATGCCCGAAGGTTATGGAAAATGAATCATCGCTAAAATCAATATTGGTAACGATCGAAAATGGAAACATGGGCTTCTGTCTTGTGATCGGTATGGATGGAAAACTTCAGGGTATAGTTTCCAGCGCAGACATCCGGAAGGCGATGCTCCGAAAATTAGAAGATCTGAAAAGCATAAACCCGCAAGACCTCGTGAATACAACACCGACCTGCATCGATGAAAATGCGACGGTCTTGGAAATGCTTAAAATTATCAAGGCTTGTAATTTCCCGATAATGTATCTACCTGTCGTAAAAAACGGAGCACAAGCGGCAGGAATTGTTAACTTTGTCCACC
>JBKCAB010000781.1:0-966 GCA_046307935.1 Bacteroidota bacterium
GTTCAGCGTTAGTGATCAGACGTTCTAACCGTTCTTCTTTCGATATTCCCGGCAAGTCTTCGATACGCTGTTTCAGTAGTTGGTGCTCAGCGATAATGTTATCGGCTTTTTTATCGGCATTGATGACAATACGTTCACGCAGTGTAGGATCTTTTTTCTCCAGTTCCGTGATCTGCTCTTCTACGAGTGAATTCCGTTCATCAGTATTGTCATTTTTCGATTCCCGGAGTACCTTTTCAGCAGCATCGCGCGAAACAGAATCAGCTGAACGATTGTTCAATGCCAACTCCACAAGTTCGATCTGCCGGTTCACCAAATACTTCTCTTGATTGAGTGCATCGATCTTTTTTTCCAGCTTACTAAGTTGCTGGCGAATGAGTTCGGTTTCTTCCCTTTTCGCTGCGATCTTCGCATCAAGCGCTTCCAGCTCTTTCTTTTTCGCAGAGTAGCGGGAATTTTCGAGTGCCTGAACCTCCAGTTCTAACTTTTTGATATCCTGATTGTATGCATCTACTTTGTCAGAAAGTTCTTTCAGCTGCCCATCCAGTTTAACAACACGCGCGACCAGATTTTGCTTGACATCGGTCGTATTGTCGGTTAACGCAGCCTTTACAAGCTCCTTATTTTCTTGAAGGTAGGCCAGGGCCTCAGATTCTTTACCTTCACGGAACAACTGATCAAACCTTTCTGCAACTACTGTCAGCTCGTTGGTTTTTCCTGCTCTTGATGAGTTGCGGACGATCAAACTGACCGAATCTGCAAATCTGAGTAACTGCTGTGACGAGCGTTTGAGGGTTTCCTGCTTTTGAATGAGCTGTTCAGCTTCCCGCAGCAAAACGTATTTTGCTTCGATATCAACCGACTTCACGGATGCCTCGACCTTCTCCTTGATCAAAACGTCCAATTGGTCCGCCTCACGCATGTTATTTACGATCAACGAATTGATACTATTGCTAATCTCTTCCC
>JBKCAB010000782.1:0-684 GCA_046307935.1 Bacteroidota bacterium
ACGATACCAGGGACCTCTTTCCGGTCTAGGACTAATTCAATAAAGTTGGCGACAGTTGTGGCTTCAACCTCGTTGACCCGATCACTGTATAGGCCTTTTTCGCAATAATGCCATTCAATGGCCTTTTCCTCTTGTTTTACAGAAGGATAGGTCACAAGACCATCATTATAAAAGTGCCGGTTCGAAAAGGCAATGAGTCCGGGATGTTCACTTCGATAGTGATGGCTCAGTTGCAGATTCTTCCAATAAAAAGAAGATTGGTGGAGTACATCAACCACCTCAGATGGCCCGCTTTTGAAATAGGAGGCCGGTCCCATTTGTTGACTATCACCCGTCACAAGTACCCGATTTGAACGCTGGATCGAACCGAGTGCGTTCTGAAGAGGGATCTGGCTTGCCTCATCAAAGATAACTGCGTCGAAAAGTCCTTCCTGCATTGGGAAACACCGTGCTACCTGAGACGGATTACTCAGCCAGACCGGTTTCAGAAGTCTCAACCAAATGGCTGCCTCCGACGCATACAGCTCCCTCAATGAAGGGTGACTTCTGGTTTTTGCAAATTCTCTAACAAGGATCGCCTTACCTTTCTTGAGTGTGGCTTTCAATTCTTTTTCTTCTTGAGTCAGTTTTGCAGATGGAGTACGAAGCAGCTCATGGTAATAAACAAAGCGACTTGCTATGGCA
>JBKCAB010000783.1:0-814 GCA_046307935.1 Bacteroidota bacterium
TGGTGTTAACGAAAGAAAATCGTTTTCAGAATATCGGGAAGAATTCGGTTTCCTCTATTATTGGCTCCTATAAATCTGCTGTTTCAAAACATGCCCATCGACTGGGTTATGAATTTCAGTGGCAAAGAAGATTTCATGGTCATATCATACGGGACGATCGGGCTTTTCGGAATATTTCCCTTTATATCAAGCGGAATCCTGAAAAATTCAAGCAGTCGATTCAGGTCCAGCCTTGAACGGACTGTTGCATCGCCGGATATTAACTAAACCTGCTCCTCAAAAACACCTTGTATGCTTCCCTGAGCAGGATCTTTCGTGACAACTCTAGCAGAAAATCGGGTTGAGTGGTCAACTCAAGGAATTCCTTTTCGGGAAGATCAATAGTATAAAGTAACTGAAGCAATCGGGTTTCACTATGTTTCATGAGGTCTGCCACACGTTCACTGATAAGCGACTCAATGCCTTCTTTTGTCAGCGGATCATACGCGAAGTTCTCGTCAAATTTGAGGTCGAATTTTGCAAAATCTTTTGCGATCTGCTGCTGGGTTTTTATCACGAAACTTTCGTTGTCGAAATATGGCAGGAGCTGGGAGTAGGTGATAAGGTCGTTCATATTTTTAAGAAGCTAGATCTGAGACTGCTGCGCTGCGAGAACAGAGATAAAATCTTTTAAAGGGGCTAAAATAATTTGAAATTTGATAAATAACAGTGACCGTTCCCGTAAATGAGTCTCTCCTCTCGCTTCTCAAATCTGACAGCGAAGCGGTCTTATCTCACCCCGCCTCCCGCTCCAAATTCCTTTTCGGGGACCATG
>JBKCAB010000784.1:0-854 GCA_046307935.1 Bacteroidota bacterium
GCCCGACGTCCTGACCGGAAGCAGCGGAAGCGATGATCGTTGCTAGAAACACACGTCCAACAACTAGAATGAGGAAAGACAAACCGTACTCTGTTCTTCTGATACGTCCTTCAAATGAAAATGGATTTTTAAACATGATAATAATTTTAAAGTTTACGTCAGTTTATATCCACTATTTAAAAAGGTAACCCTGTAGATCTGTATATTTTTAAAAATTGTACAATTTCCTTAACTTGTGACACCATTTATTTGCGCCGTTATGAGAATTATAGCCCTAATCTTCATCACTCTTTCTTCCTTTGGTTTTTATGCACAGGAGAAGCGACTAGCATTGGTAATTGGGAATGCGAATTATGATAAAGGAGCTCTACAGAACCCGGTTAATGATGCTCTTTTAATGAAGAAAACCTTAGAGTCTTTGGATTTTGATGTTATTCTGGATACCAATATTGCAACATTAGCCGCATTCAATGAAGTAGTCCGAAAATTTGGCGAGAAGCGGGATGAGTACAATGTCGGATTCATATACTACGCAGGACATGGTGTTCAACTCAATGACATAAACTATTTACTGGCAACAAAAGAAGAGTACAAAACTGAATTCGACGTTGAAGACAAGGCCTTGAGTGTTCAGAAGATCATGCGCTACCTGACATCCCGTACTGACGAGGTGAATGTCCTCATTCTGGATGCATGCCGAGATAATCCTTTTGAACAGAACTGGAATCCAAAAGCAAGAAGTACAGAAGGTGGGCGAGGTTTGGCCCGAATTGCCCCACCAACGGGATCACTTATTGCCTACTCAACCGATGCAGGAAATACAGCCGCTGACGGTAATGGCAAGAACAGTATTT
>JBKCAB010000785.1:0-1999 GCA_046307935.1 Bacteroidota bacterium
GTTCAAAGAACTTAGGGAGGCAAAAATAGTAATTCAGTGCTTAAGTCAAAGAGAAATGCGCACAAAAAGTGAAAAAAATCAGAACGCCATCAGTAGCATGGAAGCTTTCATGCTCTCTAAAATGGAAAGTAAGAGCCAGAGCAGATGAAAAGGGTAGAGGTCTCTGTATTTGAAAGATGCTGCGAAAGGCACCAATATCCCAAGGATCATCAGAGGATCGATCCCGTAGATCAGTCCCGTGGAGTAGAGCATGAAGAAAAGAAAGAACAAGGATGTGCGGACTTTGTCAGAACCACGCACCAAATTGACGCCTGCCCAAACGATCAGTAGCACGGCACTCATGAGTTTGATCAGGTCCAGCGTTCCACCTTCCATCAGCTCATAAAGTGAGGGCTGATCCAGTAAAAACGACCAGAAAAATTCAGAGGAAAGCAAGTTAAGTAGTGCAAATCCAGCCGAAAAAATACTGTTCAGCGGGTATTTCTTGAAATGTTTGACCGCGAAAAAGCCGGTAACGGAAATGAAAATAACTTCATTCAACGGAAAAGGAAAGATGAAGGTACCTGTTTCAAACCAAAAGATCGATGCGTAAACAATCGGAATAAGAATCGCGAGAAAAACTGTTCTTTCTTCAGTCTTCATTTCTTTTTCTTAGCCAGTTCTTCCTCTATATACTCAAATGTCGAAAGGATCAAGGGCTTTCCGTCAACAACCGCAATATCGTGCTCAAAATGTGCGCTGGGTAATCCATCTGCGGTAACGATCGTCCAATTATCGTCCAACTGAAGTACTTTCTCCGTTCCCATGTTGATCATCGGTTCAATGGCGATCGTCAGTCCGTTCTGGATCTTTTTCCCCCGGCCTCTTCGACCGTAATTCGGAACTTGTGGATCCTCGTGCAAGCTCTTGCCAAGTCCATGTCCTACAAGATCCCGAACTACGCCGTAGCCGTTTTTCTCCGCGTGCGTCTGTATGGCCCAGCCGATGTCTTCGATCCTGTTGCCGGCCACACATTGTTCAATTCCCAGATAAAGACATTCCTTAGTAACTTCAAGTAACTTCTTGACCTCCGGTTTGACGTCACCAATCTCGAATGTGTAGGCGTGATCTCCGTAATAACCTTCAAAAATGGCCCCGCAATCAACCGAAACGATGTCTCCTTCCTCAAATGGACGTTCTGTAGGCAAGCCATGTACGACCTGCTCATTCACAGACACCAGGATCGTTGAAGGACATCCGTACAATCCAAGGAAACCCGGTACTGATCTTTGCGACCGGATATACTCTTCGGCAAGCTGGTCAAGGTATTTTGGAGTCACCCCGGGGCTGATCTCTTTGGCAATAAGCCCGAGCGTGCGACTTACCACCTGAGCTGCTTCGCGCATGGTTTCGATCTCTCCCGGAGTTTTGTAAATGATCATGTTTCTGTTGAAAATGTTCATGAAGTAGCAAAGTTACGGAGAATTTGGTTTGTCACTTCTGCGTACTGATTGTTTGCAATTGTTTCTTGTTTTTGGATTTTGATACCGCTCAAGGAGTTTGAATTCAAATAAGAAGAATCCATTGGGATTTCAGGAATTAAAAGTAGCGAGGGGTTGAATTCCATAGATTCTGCTGTCATCAAAAATATTGAGGAGAATTTAGGATAAATAGGGGACTTCGATGCCTGCAGTTTGAGCGTTGAAATACGAGTTCATCGATCATCACTGCGTGAATTCAATTTTAAAATTCGCGAATTCGAGTGTTCGCAATATTACGAACACGCTCCCTGATGAATATGCCCACTTCCGCTCATTTCCCATCATCATCGGCGATATTCCGTCAGTAAACGGTTATCAGCAGCTAAACGCAAATCCTGATTGATTCCGCCCTTCCAAGAGCGCATTGTGTTTCTCCAATAGGATCAGGTATTTATTCTTCCAGTATTCAACGGTGTTTTCACCATAGGCCGAATAGTGTATTTCGACCGCCTCGGCAGTAAGTTGGCGGTAGTTTTTGA
>JBKCAB010000786.1:0-9993 GCA_046307935.1 Bacteroidota bacterium
CGTATACTCAGGTGATCCATTACTTTCCCACTGAACTGCCTGTGATCCATCCCTGAAAGAAAGCGTTCTGATCTGTACCTTTTCAGCTACCATAAAGGCAGAATAAAAACCTAAACCAAAATGTCCGATGATCTGTTCGGCCCCCTCCTTTCCTTTATATTGCTGTACAAACTCCTCAGCCCCTGAAAAGGCGATCTGGTTAATATATTTATCAATCTCATCTGCCGTCATTCCAATACCACGATCGCGGATGGTGAGTGTTTTGGCTGATTTGTCTAAAATCACATCTACCCTTAATTCACCCAACTCGCCCTTGTATTCACCGTTCGATGAGAGCACCTTCAACTTTTGCGAGGCATCAACAGCGTTTGATACAAGTTCTCTCAAAAAGATCTCATGGTCGGAATACAAGAATTTTTTGATGATTGGAAAAATATTTTCCGTCTGCACATTGATCTGTCCTGTTCTCATAGCTTAAAATTTGTCTTCACCACTTTTCAATGACTATGCCATGCAACTGTAACTGACAAAGTGACCGCATCAGATGGACAAAATGACTATTTCGACCATCTAAAATGATTAATTTTGCAGTTGTGATCATTTATTCCATAGTTTTCGTTGTTGGCTTGCTTTACTTCACCTACAAGAGCCCTCTGATCCGCGTTGGGGATCTAAAGCCTTGGGTTATGCCATCAGCACTCCTGATCAAGATCTCAGCCGGACTGCTTCTCTTCATTCTGCACATACAGACCTACGGTGTAGACGAGCTCAGCCATGACGGTGAAACGTTCTTTAAAGAGGGAAAATACCTTAACAACGTTTTTTTTCAGTCTCCGGGTCATTACCTACAATTGCTGACAGGGATCGGTGAGAATACCTGGTTAGTTGAACAGTACCTTTCCATGACTGAATACTGGTCTGCAGGTGATCTTTCCATCGTGAACGATTCGAAAAATGTGATCCGCGTGCACAGCATCATCCATTTCTTTTCCTGGAATTCGGTCTATGTTCATCTTGCGGTAATGTGCTTTCTGTCCCTTGTTGGTGTGAGAAATCTTTACCTGGCCTTCCGCGATCATGTCAGGTTCAAAAAGAAGATTCTCTTTTGGACAATACTATTGGTCCCTTCCACGATCTTCTGGACCTCCAGCATCATGAAAGAACCTCTCATGTTCCTCGGAATCAGCTTTTTACTTCGAGCATTACTGGTACGGGAGGGTGTGTTCAAAAGGGTAATTTTGACGCTGAGTGCATGTATTTTTCTGATCGGATTCAAACCTTATGTATTCTTTTGCATGCTCTTGGCTATTTTTTGTGCGGTGATCTACCGTCACTTCTTTTCTACCCGATTCATTCCGGCACTACTTACCATTCTGACATTCACTGCCATTGGGATTGTCATGCTGGAAAATCCCAGGGATACGATTGTCCACTATCTGACACGAAAACAGTTTGATTTTGAGAATGTAGGGAAAGGGGGGCTACACGCAAAGGCAGATTCCTGTTTTTATTATTTTCAGCCAAAAGTGTACAATAAACTGACAATCTCCGGAAGAAAAGTCGTTGTGAATGAGCCGGTAGATGCTCACATCATTCATTTCGGAAGCACAAAGAGTCCGATATCTGTACAACTGCAACCCACCGGTGACACCCTGCATATCACCTATTTTACCCAAGGATGTAAAAGTTTCATTGAGACCACGCCTATCAATGAATCATTTCCACAGCTCATGGCGAACATACCTGAAGCATTGGCGAACAGCTATTTAAGACCTTACCCGAACGATCCGGGTAGCCGACTGAAATACCTTTCAATGATCGAGGTTTGGATTTTAACCATTTTTCTTGTGCTCGTGCTTTTCCGACACCGTAAAATCGGGAGGGATCAGCGCGCAATTGTTTTCGGAATGATCACTTTTGCTCTGTTGTTATTGTTGTTGATCGGCTGGACAACTCCCGTGATCGGGGCTATTGCAAGGTATAGATTCCCCGCGCAACTTGCACTTGTTCTTGCTGGACTTATTTTGATCAAACCCAATTTTAAACTTTTCGTCAAATGAAAGATTATGTTCTGATCACCGGTGCAACCTCCGGATTCGGCGAGGCATGTGCCCAACTATTTGCAAATCACAAGTACAACCTTATCTTGACAGGAAGAAGGCAGGAAAGATTAGTGCAACTCTTGGAAAACTTGAGGGAACAAGAAGGCATTGATGTGATCGATCTTTGTTTCGATGTTCGGAACGAACTCGACGTGAACAGAGCCATAGACAGCTTAGGGGAAGAAATTCGATCAAACCTCACAATTTTGATCAATAATGCCGGACTTGCGGTTGGTAGAGGCCCTATCAACGAGGGAATCACTGATGACTGGGAAAGAATGATCGACACGAATGTCAAAGGTTTGCTGTACGTTACTCGCGCAATTTCACCGATTTTCAAGTCGAACAAGAAAGGCCACATCATTAATGTTTCCAGTATTGCCGGAAAGGAAGTCTATCCAGGAGGTAACGTTTACTGCGCATCAAAGCATGCAGTCGATGCACTGAGTAAGGCAATGCGTATCGATCTCCTTCCTCACAACATACGGGTAACAAATATTGCCCCCGGAGCAGCCGAGACGGAATTTTCGATAGTCCGGTTCAAAGGAGATAAGGCTACTGCGAAGAGTATTTATGATGGGTTCAAGCCGCTATCAGCTGAAGACGTTGCTGATGTGATCTTTTTTGCAGCCACACGACCGCCGCATGTTACGCTCAACGACATAACCATAATGCCCACCGCTCAGGCAAACGGAACCATTTTTCACCGTGAGTAAAGGTTTCTGTCTCAACACGAAATTTTCAAAAAGTTGAAGTGCTCTGAATACAGGAAGAGCTGATCAATATACCTTTTATTACAAATGAAAAGAGCCGTCTCGTTGACGACTCTTCATAAAAATCAATGGATCAGTAGCGAATCACTGTTGTTTTGTTTCAGGAAGCACACTTCCTTTGATCGTAAGTGTGATGGCTTCACCAACATTGGATGTAACCGTAATCGTTTTCGTAAAAGGACCTACTCGCTTCGTATCGTATTTCACAGAAATTTGCGACTTTTTGCCTGGCTGTACCGGAGCCTCAGGCTTGTTTGCAGTGGTACAACCACAACTTGTCTGCACGCCCTGTATGATCGCAGGAGTCTTCGAATTGTTCTTGAATTCAAAAACGAAAAGTTCATCTGCACCGAAAGGAATGTCGTTGCGTTCGATAACCAACATATTGAACGTCAAACCTTTGTTTTTCTGATCTACAGTTTCCTTCTTGTTCTTGGTCTCTTTTTGAGGGATCTGCTCCTGAGCGAAGGCATTCATACCTGCCGTAAGCCCGATAATAATAAGTAATGATCTCATAGTCTTTCAATTTTATTCAAAGGTTAGCATAATTGTGTGGCCGTTTTCATTTTTAACAAAAAATTATCTCCCGGAGAGTAAAAGATACGATTCAATTACCTCCGCTATGGACAAATATGTTTGCTTTTTCAAGTCAATCAATTGATCAGCCGTAAACCAATGCAATTCGGTAATACCTTCCTCCTCCTGGGGTTTCATGGATGAAACATCCTCACATTCCATGGCGAACCAGTAGGTAGTTTTCAAGTACTTTTTACCATTCATCACATAGGTATGCAGCGTGACATTCATTGGTTGCGTGATCTTCACTCCGTTCAAACCACATTCCTCCTCAACCTCACGAATGGCTCCGGATTGAATAGATTCTGACTTTTCGAGCTTCCCTTTTGGCAGGTCCCACATTCCAAATCGCTTCATGAACAATAGATTTCCATCCTTCACAACAAGACCACCGGCAGCCGAAATTCTTTTATGATCCCTGAAAAACTGATCAAATGCCACCACGGGATCGTTGAAATATAGCCCCACCTCTGAACCCGGCGCATGAGTAACTATTTCAGCCAATATCGCCGCGCGAAACCCCTTTCCCCTGCTGCCGTCGTATGAGATCCCGGTATTAAAAGGATCGGATTGACGGAAGATTACCGCTCTGTTTTCAATAAAAACTTTGTACATTTGACGCCATGATTTTGAACAACGATAAGGCTCTAAAAGTAGCAGAATTTCTCTTACAGGTAAAGGCCATTAAACTACAACCAAACAATCCATTCACTTGGGCTTCCGGATGGAATTCTCCCATCTATTGCGATAACAGGGTAACACTATCTTATCCCAACATACGCACTTTCATTCGTCAATCCTATTGTGAATCAATATTGCTTGGCTTCGGAAAACCCGATCTCATAGCTGGTGTTGCTACCGGTGGAATACCTCAAGGTGCTTTAGTGGCGCAGGAACTGGGATTACCTTTCATATACGTGAGAAGTTCTGCCAAAGGACACGGGACCGGAAATCTGATAGAAGGACACTATCAAAAAGGACAAAAAGTGGTCGTTGTTGAAGATCTCATTTCTACGGGAGGTTCGAGTATCAAAGCAATTGAGGCACTGAAGGATGTTGGATTGGAGATCAAAGGTCTGATTGCCACCTTCACATACGGATTCAAAGTAGCCGATGAAAATTTCAACAAGGCGAATTGCCCTTACGTCACCTTGACCAACTATGATTTCTTAGTTGAAGAAGCACTCAAACGCTCCTACATTTCAGAAAATGACCTTCTATCACTGCGTGAATGGAAGGAACAGCCGGAAACCTGGAAAAAATAATAACCAATGAAGATCGAGAGCAACAAAGTGACTGTTCAGGCCAGCAGGTCTGAGGTAGTTGCGTTCTTGATGGATGCTACCAATCTGATCCATTTGTTGCCGCAGGATAAGATCTCCGATTGGAAAGCCACGGAAACAGAGTGTTCATTCAAAGTCCAGGGGGGCGTCGTGATCGCACTGATTCAGGATGGACAAAAAGAACATGATGAGATCTACATGCGCTCCGGACAAGGTACTCCTTTCCCTTTCAAACTGATCATCATGTTGTCTGATAACGGCGATGATACCGAGGGATTTATCGTATTTGACGGAGAGGTCAACATGTTCCTCCGAATGATGGTGGAAAAACCGCTCACTGCCCTCTTCAATCTGATGTCAGAAAATCTCCGGAAGCATTTTCAAAAATGAAGCTCAATGCTTTGATGTCGTAACTTTTTCTCTCACCCCTTCCAACAACGATCAAACGCCCGTACTCATCAATCGCTTCGATCGTACCGTTAAAATCCCCTTGGTCATCCCGAAATTGTAATGACTCTCCAAAGCCATAAAGCTTGTCCAGATAGGACGTTTCCACATCGATCGAACCATCCGTATGACCGGCAAGTATTCTATCGAAAGATGCAAGAAATGAAAAAAGCACCTCTTTGATTACAAAGGTCTGACCGCATAGTGCACGCATACTGACTGCATTCAATCCATTGAAATCAATTTGGTTGACATTCAATCCAATCCCAACAACGGATGTATGGACCTTCCCATTGCTTAAACCATTCTCTATGAGCACACCAGCGATCTTTCGTCTGTCGACAAGGATATCATTCGGCCATTTCACTTGCGCAGGAATGTCAAATTTCCCCAAAAGATCAACAATTGACAAAGACACGAGCTTGCTGAGCACAAATTGATCTTTTGCAGACAGATTGTCAGGAAAGAGGATAATTGAGAATGTCAGATTGAATGAAGGTGCTGATAGCCATGAACTCCCCCTCTGTCCTCTTCCTGAAAACTGTTCATCTGCCAAAATAACAGTTCCATGTCGTGCTTTACCCTCCGAAATAAAGGTGGCAGCATAATTGTTGGTTGAATCTGTACGATCAAGATGGATTATGCCAAGTTCAAGAGGTCTGAACATTTGTTCGTCGGGGCTTGTTACGCTCGGTAAAGTTAAAATTTAAACTTAGATTTGTAGCTCATTAAAAGTTAATGCGAAAAGTAGTAAAAGATGTGAACTCCCGGCAGTTGTGTGATGCGATCGTTGAGGGAATGCAAGAAAACAAAGCCAGGGACATAACCGTATTGGATCTCAGGGAAATATCAAATGCAGTGTGCGACTTTTTCGTGATCTGCAGCGGTGATTCGACCACACACGTGGATGGTATATCCAACTCCGTGACGAGATATACCCGAAAAGAGCTAAAAGAAAAACCGTGGCACACAGAAGGAAAAACCAACAGCGAGTGGGTCTTGCTTGATTACATTGATGTTGTAGCGCACATTTTTTACAAGGATGCACGTCAATTCTATGATCTAGAGGATCTCTGGGCAGACGCCAAGCGAACGGACGTTCAAAATATAAATTAATTACAAACCATGTCGGAAGAAAATAACAACAAGAAAAAGAGTCCTTTCTCCATATACTGGATCTACGCTATCATTGGGGTCGCACTGATCGCATTTCAATTGTTCAGCAGCTCGGCGGGAAGGATACCTGTTCGGTATCAGTCCACATTCGATGAATTGGCTCTGAAAGGATACCTTAAGGAAATCAAGTTGATCACGAATGTGAAAAGAGTTGATTTCAAGCTCACCGAGGATGGCAGGAAATACATTCAGAATTCAACCGACACCAAATACAAGCGCATTAAGGAACTACTGCGTTCAGAACCCTCTGTTCGTGGAGCTGAACCGGTATTTGAGCTACCGATCGTTGATGCCGGAAATTTCGAAAAACGGATCGATGAACTGAATAAGAAAATAACGGAACAGAACCTTGTGTTACGTGCAGAAGGTAAAAAACAGGTCCCTCCTCTGGAGTTCGAACCTGAAGAAGAAATCAATTATTGGAGCGGTATCCTCAACTTCCTGTTGCCTTTCATCATTTTGATCGCGATCTGGTTCTTTGTGATGAGACGCATGACCGGTGGAGGTGGCGGTGGTGCCGGAGGTCAGATCTTTAACATCGGTAAATCAAGGGCTCAAGTCTATGAGAAAGGTAAGACTACCAATGTGACTTTTAAGGATGTTGCCGGCCTTCAGGGTGCCAAGGAAGAGATCGTTGAGATCGTTGAATTCCTCAAAAATCCTAAGAAATACACTGAGTTGGGAGCGAAAATTCCCAAAGGAGCTCTTTTAGTTGGTCCTCCGGGAACCGGAAAAACCTTGCTTGCGAAAGCTGTGGCCGGCGAAGCAAAAGTACCTTTCTTTTCACTTTCAGGGTCAGATTTCGTTGAAATGTTCGTTGGCGTTGGAGCTTCCAGGGTGCGTGATCTCTTCAAGCAAGCAAAAGAAAAAGCACCTTCCATTATCTTCATTGACGAGATCGATGCGATTGGTCGAGCCAGAGGAAGAAACAACGGATTCAATTCCAACGATGAGCGAGAGAATACACTCAACCAGTTGCTCACGGAGATGGACGGTTTTGGTACCAACTCAGGAGTGATCATACTGGCAGCTACGAACCGTGCGGATGTGCTTGACAGTGCCCTGATGCGTGCAGGACGATTTGACCGACAGATCTATGTAGACATGCCAGATCTGAACGAACGAAAGGAGATTTTCCAGGTTCATCTTAAACCGATCAAGCTGGCTCCGGGAATCGACATCGACTTTCTAGCGAAACAGACTCCTGGTTTCTCCGGCGCTGATATTGCCAATCTATGCAATGAAGCCGCGCTAATTGCAGCTCGTCACGACAAGAAACAAGTAGAAAAACAAGATTTCCTCGATGCAGTAGACCGGATCGTTGGAGGTCTGGAGAAGAAGAATAAGATCATTACCAAAGAAGAGAAGAAAGCTATTGCATTCCATGAAGCCGGACATGCCACAATTTCCTGGTTACTTGAACATGCTTCTCCATTGGTCAAAGTGACCATTGTTCCGCGTGGAAGATCACTTGGTGCTGCATGGTATCTGCCAGAGGAACGCAGTATTACCCGTACTGATCAGATCCTCGATGAAATGTGTTCTGCACTAGGTGGTCGTGCGGCGGAACAGATCGCCTTCGGTAAAATCAGCACAGGAGCATTGTCCGATCTGGAGAAAGTGACTAAGCAGGCCTACGCAATGGTGTCCATTTATGGATTGAACGAGAAGCTCGGAAATATCTCCTACTATGATTCACAGGGAAGAGATGCTTTCACAAAACCATACTCGGACGAGACTGCCCGTGTTATCGATGAGGAAGTTAGCAAGCTAATCGAAACACAATACCAACGCGCGCTCGAAATATTGGGAGAGAACAAGGATAAGCTGACCCAGCTGGCTGAATTGCTGCTTGCGCGTGAGGTTATTTTCAAGGAGGATCTGATCGCAATCTTTGGAAAAAGACCTTGGGAAAAAGAGGAGGAAGAACAATCTTCTCCTGAGGAAGTTAACCTTCCTGAAACCAATGAAATTCTTGATCAACCGAACGAACAAAAAGAAGAGGAAACAACTGATACGAAGTCTGAAAGTGAGGATGACAGCAGTTCCACAGATTCGGAAAATAAAGAATAAAAGACTTAAGGATGCTTCGAGTTGGGATGTATTCATTTCTAAAATACCATTTGTAATCAAAGCGTGAGTAATCTGGCTACAAGGAGCATTACGGGTGTCATATTCGGTTTTGTGGTGCTTGGATCGATCGTATTGGGTCCTTATGCCCAAATGATCGTTTTCTCTGCCTTCATGGTCCTTGGGCTCAATGAATTCTATAATTTATTCAGAGATCATAGTATCATTCATGTGAGTAAAGAGATCGGACTACTCATCGGGATTTTCATCTTTTTCATTTGTGTAGGCCACAGCCTGGGATGGTTACCGGATCTTTCGGTGATCCTCGTTTTCCCGCTATTCTTCATGCTCATTCTTGTAGAACTTTGGAAAAAAGATGCACATCCTATACTGAATATTTCCGTTTTGGTTTTTGGCGTGATCTACACAGTTATCCCATTTTACCTGACAATTGACCTGAATTTGAGGGAATTCAGTGATCCACACCTTGAGATGTCATTCGAAGCGAAAATCATGCCCTTGGTTGTTGGTATGTATTTGCTCATCTGGACTAATGATACTTTTGCTTACCTAACAGGAAGACTGTGGGGTAAGACGAAGTTGTTTGAGCGAATATCTCCGAAAAAAACCTGGGAAGGAACCATTGGAGGATTACTGATGACAATACTTGCCGGTTACATCATAGGTACTTTTGTTAATACGGATCGGACGCTCTTTTGGGTGGTATCGGCTGTCATCATTGCTCCTTGTGCTGTTTACGGTGATCTTTTGGAGTCACTTTTCAAAAGAAGTCTGGAGATCAAAGATTCCGGAAACATACTACCCGGACATGGTGGCATACTCGACCGCTTTGATGCTGCTTTGTTTGCCATACCATTCTTTTACTGCTGGACCATGATTTATGCTTATTTTTAAAACAAATTCAGTTTCATGACATTGCATAGAGAAGGTTATCTCATCATGACTGTGGGTCTCCTGGCACTTGGTCTAGTTCAGGCAGGCAATTATTATCTTTTTACTATAACCGGTTGGCTCTGGTTATTTATCATCCTTACTCTTGGTGCAGTAACGATGGCCTATCTTATCGTCCAGTTTTTCCGAATTCCGAAAATAACGTGTGTCTATGATGAACTTGATGTGATGTGCCCTGCTGACGGAAAGGTGGTAGTTATCGAAGAGATCGAAGAGAATGAGTACTTCAAAGGAAAGCGAATTCAGATCTCCATTTTCATGTCGCCGCTGAACGTTCATGCAAATTTTCACCCTATAAGCGGTACCGTCAACTATGTGAAATACCATCCCGGACTTTTTCTAGTGGCCTGGCACCCAAAAAGCAGCACGGACAACGAACGAACAACTATTGTGGTTGAACATGCGAACGGACAAGAAGTGCTCTTCAGGCAGATCGCAGGCGCTGTAGCGAGAAGGATCTGTTATTATGTTGAGGAAAATCAATCGGTAAAAACAGGTGAAGAATTCGGATTCATTAAATTCGGTTCAAGAGTTGATGTTATACTACCTCCGGACTGTGAAATAAATGTTAAAATAGGTGATGTGGTCAAAGGA
>JBKCAB010000787.1:0-971 GCA_046307935.1 Bacteroidota bacterium
CCTCAGCGGCACAGAACCGAATTCAACGGTCACCGTCTCCTGAATATCAGCGGCAAATGGATCAGGCGGTAAATCAGTTGGAGCAAATGGCCCCGGAATCCTTCGAGTACCATTTTTTTAGTTATCAGGCGGGGAATTATAATATTGATCTAATTGACCACCTGAATAAAGCTGAACTCCTTAAACCCGGCAATTCTGATGTGCAGATCCAGAAAGCAGCGTATCATTTCATACAGGGTGAACAATTAAAAGCGCTGAACTATCTGGATAAACTCGTTGCGTCAAAGCGTATCGGACAAGATGTTCTTGATTATGGAAAGGATTTGCTGCTTTCTACAGCCGAGAATGGAGTGCTCATCACTCACGGAATGGATGATACCTTCGGAGCACTTTACCATCAGTTGAAAAATGGAGTTCGCAACGATGCGACGGTTCTATCATTGGATCTAATGCAAAGTGATCAATACCGGGATAGATTGAAGAATAAAGGCTATCGTTTACCTGAAAGGGAGGTGATTGATGTAACATACCTGTCACTTTTTTGCCAGCTGAATGCATCGAAGGATCTGTCCGTATCACTAACTTTTCCGAAAGAATATCTCGTTACGATGAGTGAAAAACTGTTCGTGACCGGATTGGTTTTTCTCTACTCTTCTGATCCGAACCACAACAATTTTGATCGAAATGACCGACTATGGAATGACATTCTTGAAAAGAAGGCCGCAGGCGACGTTTATACTGACAAGGGCAGACAACTTTCTTCAAACTATTTACCCATGCTCCTTTTATTGAGTGAGGTGTACGGGGAGTTGAATGAATCTACTAAAAAGAAAGATATTGATAAGGAAATTGACCGCATTTCCGTGCAATGCAATAAATACGAACAAGTAAGACAGATCAAGTCGGCCTATTGATGAAGCTTTTCAAGACATCCTACCAGTCAATGACCGACGAGGCACTCATGCGATCTT
>JBKCAB010000788.1:0-1012 GCA_046307935.1 Bacteroidota bacterium
CCTTCTGGGCGGTATCCTCTGGGGTGTTTTTGGCGACAAACGCGGCAGACTTTCCGTACTTTTCGGGTCGATCTTGGTCTACTCTCTGGCGAACATTGCTTGCGGACTTTTACCCCACGTTGATTTCATGCACAAAGCAAATGCGTATGCCCTTTTCCGTTTCATTGCTGGCATTGGCCTAGCGGGAGAGTTAGGCGCCGGGATTACATTGGTATCTGAATCCCTCCCCAAGGAGCTTAGAGCCATAGGAACATCGATCGTCGCTGGTTTCGGACTTCTAGGCGCTGTTGTTGCAAACTTCACGGTAGAATTAGCGGGCGACTGGACTATTTCCTATTTTATCGGCGGTGGACTGGGTCTTTCCCTGCTCCTACTCCGGGTTGGTGTTCTGGAGTCCGGGATATATAAAGACATCAAACATGCGGCAGGTGTCAGCAAGGGAAATTTCTTCGCATTTTTCACGAACTGGGATCGTTTTGTACGTTACATAAAATGTATTGCGATAGGTTTGCCTACATGGTTCTGCATAGGGATCCTTGCTGTTTTGGGTAATCAGTTTGGTCCTGAACTTGGAATCAGTGAACCAATAGTACCCGGCAAAGCGATCATGTGGGCTTATATCGGGGTCTCAGTAGGCGATTTTGCCAGTGGATTCATCAGTCATTGGTTGCGTTCTCGGAAATTAGCTATCTTTTACATGATGGTTTTTACCATTGTTGGAGTAGTTCTGATGCTCTTTGGAGGAACTAAATCGGTAGAGATGTACTATTTCTATTGTGTTTGGCTGGGACTCGGGACCGGTTATTGGGCAATGTTCGTTACGGTTGGTGCCGAACAGTTCGGCACCAATATCCGCTCAACGGCCGCCACAACAATTCCAAATATGGTACGAGGGACCTTGGTCATCATGATCCTTTTGTTCGATTATTTCAAACCATCGACCGGAGTGATCTATGCAGCTGTTATCGTTGGGATCATAGCTTTCGGATTAGGCATCTACTCGACCTTAACG
>JBKCAB010000789.1:0-2083 GCA_046307935.1 Bacteroidota bacterium
CTTTCATACACATCTCCCTCATCTTCGAGATCCTGAAGATTTTCAACAACTTCGAGCGGCGCGCCGGTGCGGATTGCAAAATCGATCAATTCGTCTTTCGTCGCCGGCCAAGGTGCATCTTCCAGATAGGACGCAAGCTCTAATGTCCAATACATTTTAGTCCTTTTTTAGAGTTATAATTTCGCGCAAAAATAGACTTTATTTGATTTTTTCCAAAAAGTAAATATAAATAAAGCAATTTGTTTTCAAAATATATGATCCATCTACTACATGCGTGGTTTCCAAGGATATTCAACTGCTTTGAGTTCCTGGGCCAAAGCTCTTCCAAGTACGAAGAGATAGTCGCTGAGTCTGTTCATGTATTGAAGAACGCGATCATCGACGAATTCATGGGTAGATAGGTCGACAATGATTCGTTCTGCTCTGCGGCATACACAGCGTGCCAGATGACAAAATGAAACGGTGGTATGTCCTCCGGGAAGAATGAAATATTTCATCTCCGGAAGTGTTTCGTCCATCTGATCCATCCATTTTTCCAGCGATGCGATATCTTCGTCTTTGAGGTCAGGGATCCTCATGTTCGACTTTTCAGGATCTGATGCCAAACTTGATCCGATCGTGAACAGCCTGTCTTGGATCTCTTCAAGATGTTCCTTGAATTTATCACTAATCGCCTGATCACGAACTAAACCAATGTATGCATTCAGTTCATCCACAGTGCCGTATGATTCGATGCGGAGTGAACTTTTCAATACTCTGGTACCGCCGATAAGCCCGGTTTTTCCTTTGTCCCCTTTTTTTGTATAGATCTTCATTTTTTAAGGTGTTAACATGGCGAGCTCAGTTTGCAGCTCCGCAATTCGCGATTTTTTTCCCTGAACTCTAATGTTCTTTGCTGTTTCGGTGTGATAACGGTGTGTGTTTTCGAGGTATTTCAGCTGGAATTCGATCCACTCTTTTTCTTCCATACTTTTCCCGAAATTCGCCCTTTCAGTACGGAGTTTCCCCGCGACATTGTAATAGTCGGCTCTTCCCAAATAGTCATGATCAGCATCGCACATGATCTTCTCAAGGATGTTTTTTGGTTTGTTGCCATTTTGCGTGCTGGCGATGATACTCACGACTACATCGATCTGTTTTTCGGTGAATCCGAACCTCGGTAAATTCGCTTGAGCGAGTTTTACTGCGAATTGTTCATTTTCTTCATAACGCCAGATAAATCCTGTATCATGATAAAGCACAGCTGTTCGAAGAAGTAGAATAGAATCTTCATCGATTCCTTCCAATCTAGCGAAACGCATTGCCGCTTTTTCCACGTTCAGCGTATGGTTAAGGTCGTGGTATACCAGGTCTTCCGGCAGCAGTGAACGCAGACGGTTCGTGATATCTTTGCGCATCAGCTCGAAATCGATCGAAGGCAGTCCGCAACGCACTCTTAACGCACTTGAAGCTATATTTTCATCATCGGGAAGGGTGTGATCAGGATGTATGTTCAGCAGATAATGCATTGGCATACTACCGCCACGTTTGTGAATCGCCACTTCACCCCGGGCTTCCGTAATGAATATGTCTTGCACCTTTTCCAATACAGCGTTGGTCACTGAAATATGTCCGGGTTTAGAACCTTGTTCCGCTCGTGCAGCAATGTTCACGGAGTCTCCCCAAACATCAAAGCTGATCTTACTTGTACCTAAAATTCCCGCTACAAGCGGACCGCAATGCAATCCGATGCGCACTTCCCAATAATCCCTGTTAGTTGCACGCGCAATGTTTCGTTCCGTTCGCATGAAATCTCTGATCTCCAATGCTGCAAGACATGCTCTGATCTCCGGTTCAGGACTGTTTTCAGTTACTCCCGCCAAGGCCATGTAGGCGTCTCCGATTGTTTTTACTTTTTCTATTTTATAACGCGCCATGATCTCATCGAAACGGGTAAAATAATACTCCAGTTTTTTCAACAAGCGTATGGGTTTGATGTTCTTCGCTTTTATTGAAAAATCGACGAAATCGGTAAAAAGAATGACGCCATTCTCAACGCGTTTGGGTGAAAATTTTCCGTTGTTACTAAGATCCTCGAGTACAG
>JBKCAB010000790.1:0-846 GCA_046307935.1 Bacteroidota bacterium
CGGTTTAAGAGCGAGATTCAGTATTGTTTTTTAAGTTTATGAAGCTACACACGAGAGATATTCGAAAAACATACAAAGGTCGTGAAGTGGTAAAAGGCGTTACCATCGAAGTGAACCAAGGAGAGATCGTGGGGTTACTCGGCCCTAACGGAGCCGGAAAGACCACTTCTTTCTACATGATCGTAGGTCTCGTAAAGCCTGATTCGGGAAGTGTTTACCTGGATGACACTGAGATCACCAATTTTCCAATGTACCGCCGATCGCAGCTAGGCATTGGTTATCTTCCTCAGGAGGTTTCGGTTTTTAGAAAACTCAGCGTAGAGGACAACATCATGGCGATCCTTGAAATGACCAACTTGACGAAAGACCAGCGAGAAGAAAAGTTGGAAACACTTATCAAAGAATTCTCGCTGAACCACGTCAGAAAGAACTTGGGTAACCGTCTTTCCGGAGGAGAAAAACGACGCACTGAGATTGCCAGAGCACTAGCCACTGATCCGAAATTCGTGCTACTGGACGAACCATTTGCAGGGGTGGATCCAATCGCAGTGGAAGACATTCAAAGCATTGTTTCCGAACTGCGAAAGCGAAACATCGGAATTCTCATCACAGATCACAATGTACAGGAAACCTTATCCATCACCGATAGAGCCTATCTTCTTTTTGAAGGTGGGATCCTGAAATCAGGAACTGCTGAAGAACTTGCCGCAGATGAACAGGTAAGAAGAGTATATCTCGGTAAAAATTTCGAATTAAGAGGCAGTAAAAAACAGGAAGTTCAAGAATAAATGAATTATCAAGAGACACTGGATTATATGTTCAGTCAGCTACCGATGTTTCAACGCA